>NZ_DF978422.1:417306-470260 GCF_002897135.1 Nostoc cycadae WK-1
GAATCAAATTTTTCGTGAATTGGTATTAGGAGAGGGAGGCTGAGAGGGAGAGGTCTGTCAAATTCACGTAAATTTATAGGATAGGCAAGATGCCCAATCTACAAGAATGACCATTACAAAGTGCTTCCGCCTGCTTGCAGTTCTTTCAGTGGTTCAAGCAAAATATCTATAATGCGTCGGCGACGAATGATAATTTCAGCAGTAGCTGTCTGTCCAGCCTGAAATTTAATTGTTTGATGATTAGCTTTGACGTAGTTACGATCCAGCGCAATTTCTAACCGATAAACTGCACCAAGTTGTTCATTAACTGTGCTATTTGGTGAAATTGATATTACCTTGCCAGAGATAATACTATAGTCCTGATAAGGATACGCATCAAATTTAATTTTGACTTCGTTTCCAACTTTGACAAAGCCTGCTTCTTTTGTAGGTAAAGTAGCTTCCAGAATCAGTGGCGCATTTTCAGGTGCTAATTCAGCTATTGTTTGCCCTGATTGAACTACTTCTCCACTGTTGCGGACGTTGAGTGATAAAACTGTGCCATCAACAGGAGCCGTGAGAGCAAGTTGTTTTAACTTAGTTTTCGCTTCTAGGATAAGTTTTTCAGTCTGTTGGACTTGAGCTTGCAGTTGAGTTTTTTGGACTTGCAGTTTTTGAATTGTTTGCTCAGACTGTAACTCTACTGTGTTACCTTCGGCTTGCTTTTGGGTTAACTCAGCTTGCAATCGCTGTGATTCTGCCAAAACTTGTTGCAGAGTCATTTGCTCTCGTTGAGATTCTGCCAGAGTTTGTTTGATATCACCACTTTGTTGGGTGATAGTACGCTGGCGATCGCTCAAATTTTGTTGAGCTTGAAACAGTTGTTCTTGGGAAAGCGCCCCTTGTTCTACTAAGACTTTTAATCTTTGTAATCGTTCTTTTTGGGCTGTGGCATCTGTATACAATTGATCGAGCAGTGCTTGACTGATTTGTACTTTTTCTTCACCTTGGGCGATCGCTACTTTTTGACTTTGAATTTTGGAGATTGCTTGAGCGATCGTCGCTTTTTGTCCTTGGATTTCTGCCTGATTAATCACCATTCGCGTTTTAGTTTCTAAACGAGTTTTATCAATCAAGGCTTGTGTTTGCAGAACTTGAGTTTGGTAAGCTGTTAGTTCTTGTTTGAACCTTTCTAATTCATTCAAGGCAATTTCTTGATCTAGTTGCGCTATGACTTCACCAGCTTTAACTGTTTGACCTTCTTGAATATAAACACGAGCAACCTTACCAAAAATTACAGGATGAACTTTATATACTTCTCCTAAAGGAACTAATCTCCCTCTAGCTTTACCAACTTCGTCAATGTGTCCCAAATTTGCCCAAGTAATAATAGCTATACAAAATGCAATTCCGCCTGCAATGAGTTGATAAGGAAAATATGAAGGCGGTTGGTCAATTAATGTCTGCAAAGATGTTGACCACCTATCACTTTGGATAGTAGCCGTCTGTAACCTTAGTGATGTATCAGCATCAACTAATTTGCCTTCTGGCAAAGCAGCAGGCTCTTCGGCAATAACTTTTACAGATGTCGCTGTACCACCAAATAATAAAGCGGCTTCAGTACTAGCATCTATAAATTCTTCAGAACTTGTAAGCGGAGACCCTGTGATGTGTATCAGAGATTTGTATGATAATTTCATAGAAACTGGTCAATAATTAATATTTTTGTTGTTTTGATTAAGCTTAACTAACGAAGTAAACACTTTTGTTTACAATAAATATTTTTGAGATAAATACCTAAATTAGTCATTAATTTAGGCTTTTCCGGTGGTTTTATATTACAGCATTAAACTACCAGTTTTACAGAAGCCTCAAAAACTTAAAATCCATTCACAGCAAGTAATTCAGCCTGTAATTGGGTTTTATTTATTATTCTGCTCCATAAAATGTCCTGAAGAACATGAATTTATTAATCTAATCATTTTGAAGTTAATGCAAATAACTATGTTTAAAGTTTTTCCTACTAGTAGAAATAATACTCTTAATTTGTATTTAGTCTAGCCAAAATGGCATTTTTACTGAAAAAAGAGTAGATGAGTGAGATTAGGTACAGGTAGAAGAATTAGGATTTTAAAGATAATTGATATGTCACCAAGATTTTTTACATTATTCATACCAGAGCTAGAAGGCAAAGACGGAAAGGGTCATCTAGCATAAAAAAGATAACAAGGGAAATATACCTCTAACACCCTACAAATAAAATTGCCATTGTTGAGGAGATAAAAATGAGGTTGTAACCTACTAGGTGGTGGAATTCATTATGAATGAATTGCTGCAAGCTGTGCTGAACAGTGAGGAAAAAGCTGCGTTACAGGAATTGATATTTTCATTAACTGTTTCAGGTAAACAATACTTTTTGAGAAATGAAATTCTGCAAGTGTTTGCAGATTATTGTCATAACTCCCAAAAGCCTGCTTATTTTTACTACTCTTCCTTTATTGGGAAACTCATTCACTATACCCATGAAATAATTTGGTCAGAGGATAATGCTTGGTTTGTGATTCGACCCAAGATTGCTAGTCAAGAAGTCTGGCGGTTGAATGCTGACTTGAGTGAGTGTGAATTGATGACACCCCAGGCTTATTTAGATGAGAGCGATCGCTTAGTGAATCGCTACCAACCCCATATCCTGGAAATTGACCTCGCGCCATTTTACGCAGATTCTCCTTCTATTGATGACCCCAGAAATATTGGTCAAGGTCTAGCCTTTCTTAATCATTACCTGTGCGATCAGTTGGTAAATGATCCACAACATTGGTTAGAAGTATTGTTTCAAGCATTGCGGCGAGTGCAATATGATGGGAAGCGCTTGTTAATTGGCGATCGCATTTCTTCAGGTAGAGAATTCGCCAAACAAATCAAGCAAGCAATCAAGTTTTTAAGTGACAAACCAGCCAAGGAACCCTACGAGAAATTTCACTTTCATCTCCAAGACCTGGGTTTAGAACCAGGATGGGGAAACACAGCAGCGCGAGTTAGTGAAACGCTATCATTACTTGATCGGCTGATTGATACTCCCCAACCTGCCATTTTAGAAGCATTTGTGGCGCGTGTTCCTGTGGTTTTTCGCGTCGTCTTGATTTCTATTCACGGTTGGGTAGGACAACAAGATGTGATGGGACGCGATGAAACATTAGGTCAAGTCGTCTATGTGCTGGAACAAGCACGCAGCTTAGAAAACAAACTCCGCGAAGAAATCGCACTCGCTGGACTTGATGTATTAGGTATTCAACCCCATGTGATCATTCTGACTCGACTGATTCCCAACTGTGAAGGTACATCCTGCGGACTACGCCTAGAGAAAGTTGAGGATACAGAAAATGCTTGGATTTTACGCGTTCCTTTTGGGGAATTTAATCCAGAGATTACGAATAATTGGATTTCTAAATTTGAGATTTGGCCTTATTTAGAAAGTTTTACCAATGATGCGGAAAAGGAATTACTGACTTTATTTAAAGGTCATCCCAATTTAATCATTGGTAATTATAGTGATGGTAATTTAGTTGCCTCCCTTTTATCTCGTCGTTTAAAAGTTACTCAATGCAACATTGCTCATTCTTTAGAAAAGCCCAAATATTTATTTAGTAACTTATATTGGCATAATCTAGAAGAAAAATATCATTTTTCGGCACAATTCACTGCTGATTTAATTAGTATGAATGCTGCCGATTTTATTATTACATCATCTTATCAAGAAATTGTCGGTACACCCGACGGTATGGGACAGTATGAATCTTATAAATGTTTTACGATGCCTGAGCTATATCATGTAGTTGATGGTATTGACTTATTCAGCCCTAAATTTAACTTAGTACCGCCAGGAGTTAATCAACAAATATTCTTTCCATATACCCAAAAAGAAAATAGGAATATTCAGCAAAGTAAACAAGTTGAAGACTTACTATTTAACCGCCAAGACGCTCAAATATTAGGTAATTTAGACAATCTAAACAAGTTACCTATTTTTGCTGTAGCTACCCTATCATCTATTAAAAATCTCACTGGTTTAACAGAATGCTTTGGTCAAAGCCAGGCACTACAAAAACGGTGTAATTTAATTCTATTAACAAGTAAACTGCATCCAGAAGAAGCGGCTAATTCAGAAGAGGCGGCAGAAATTCAAAAGCTACATGACATTATCAATCAATATCATCTACAAAATCAAATTCGCTGGTTGGGTATGCGTATTCCTAGTAGAGATATTGGCGAAGCCTATCGTGTAATTGCCGATCGCCGAGGAATTTATGTACATTTTGCTCGGTTTGAATCTTTTGGTAGAAGCATTTTAGAAGCGATGATCTCTGGTTTACCAACTTTTGCAACTCAATTTGGGGGAGCTTTAGAAATTATTGAAAATCAAGAAGATGGCTTTATTATTAACCCGACTGATTTAGAAGGAACAGCACAGAAAATTCTCAGCTTCCTGGATGAATGGGAAAATCATCCACAACATTGGCAGGAAGTTTCTGAATGGATGATTCAGCGCATTATTAATAAATATAATTGGTCATCACACACCAGCCAATTATTATTAATGGCGAAAATGTTTAGCTTCTGGAACTTTGTCGCGCCAGAAAATAATGAAGCACGCGATCGCTATATGGAAAGCTTGTTCCATCTCATCTTTAAACCCAGAGCAGAAAAGATTTTAGAACAACATATACACCAGTAAAAGTAACTAATTTTTTAACTATCTAAATCCAAAACTAAACCTCGCATTTGGAATTTAGCTTAACAATGGATACAAAAAGTATTACTGATAATTTTATCTATACAGACTGGACGTTAACTGAAACCCAGTTTGACCCCGATCAGATACATTCTAGAGAAACTATTTTCACAATTGGCAATGGTTATTTAGGCACACGCGGTAGTTTTGAAAGAGACTATCCGCGTGAATTACCGGCTACTTTTATCCACGGTGTTTATGATGATGTGCCTGTAGTATATACAGAACTTGCCAACTGTCCCGATTGGCTACCAATGGTAGTGATGATTGATGGCGATCGCTTCCGCCTCAACGAAGGAGAAATTACCCATTACGAGCGAGTGCTGGATGTGCGTCATGGACTCCTCAGCCGTTCTTTATGTTGGCGTACTCCTACTGGCAAAACCATAAATATTCACTTTGAACGTTTCGCTAGTCTTGCAGACCAGCATATTTTGGCACAACGCTGTCAGTTAACACCGCTAGATTTTGACGGGGTGATTGAAGTGCAAGGTAGCATCAATGGCTATCCTGAAAACCAAGGCTTCAATCATTGGATAGATTTAGATCAAGGAAAAACTGACCAAGGCATCTGGTTCCATAGCCGCACCCGTACTTCCCGAATTACGATTGGTATGGCAGCAAAGATGGCCGTATTAGGCACAGACGCATCCATCCAAGCTAACACTGCACCAGGTTATCCCACCTTAAGTGCCACCTTTATGGCAAGGTCACACCAAACTGTGACAGTAGAAAAAATCGTCACAGTGTTTACCTCACGGGAAATTGATCAACCAGTCCACGCCGCGCAGGAAAAACTTGCTCAAATTTCAGACTACGAAGCGATACGTAACGCTCATACTCAAGCTTGGGATGAAGTTTGGCAGCAGAGTGATGTTTTGCTAGAAGGCGATAATACAGCGGCTTTTGCGATTCGTTACAATATTTTTCAGCTGTTAATTGCTGCGCCTCGGTATGACGATAAAGTGAGTATTCCCGCGAAAACTCTTTCTGGGTTTGGTTATCGCGGTCATGTTTTTTGGGATACAGAAATTTTTATCCTGCCATTTTTTACATTTACCCAACCAGCGATCGCTCGGAATTTACTCAGTTATCGATACCATACTTTACCAGGAGCCAGACGTAAAGCATTGCATTCTGGCTATAAAGGCGCAATGTATCCTTGGGAAAGCGCGGATACGGGAGATGAAGTTACACCCCGGTGGTCACTTCCCAATGATTATTATGGTGAGGATATAAGAATTTGGTGCCGCGATCGCGAAATTCATATAAGTGCAGATGTTACCTATGCCGTTTGGTATTACTGGTTAGTAACTGGTGATGATGATTGGATGAGAGATTGCGGTGCAGAGATTGTCTTAGATACTGCTATCTTTTGGGGAAGTCGAGTTGAATATAATCCACAACAACAACGCTACGAAATTCGGGGTGTAATTGGAGCAGATGAATATCATGAATTGGTTCACAACAACACCTTCACCAATCGTATGGTGCAATGGCATTTAGAAAAAGCACTGTTTGTTGATGATTGGCTGCGAAAAAACTTCCCCCAACGCGCGACTGAATTAGAGGCGAAACTACAACTTTCACCTGAAGTGCGATCGCATTGGCAAGACATCATCGATAAAATTTGGATTCCCTATGACTCAGAAACCGGACTAATCGAGCAATTTGAGGGATTTTTTCAACTTCAAGATATTAACTTAGAAGAATACGAACCACGTCATCGTTCTATCCAAGCTATTTTAGGAATAGAAGAATGCAACAAGCGGCAAGTCCTCAAGCAGCCAGATGTATTGATGCTGCTTTATTTAATGCGGGAGTCGGCAGATTTTCCTTACAACCAAAAATCCTTACAAGCAAATTGGGACTACTACGCACCACGCACAGATATTACCTACGGTTCATCCCTCGGACCAGCAATTCACGCGATTCTAGCTTCAGATTTAGGAAAATCAACCATAGCCTACAAACGCTTTATGCAAGCAGCAATGGTGGATTTGTCAGATAGCCGAGGTAACACCAACGACGGAATTCACGGTGCTAGTGCTGGCGGTGTTTGGCAAGCAGTGATTTTTGGCTTTGGGGGAATTCAGTTAACGGAAAATGGCCCCGTAGCTAACCCTCATTTACCTTCTCACTGGACACGTCTCAAATTCAAACTCCACTGGCGTGGTAAATGGCATGAATTTGATTTGCAACCACAACAAAAAACAATGGAAAAATTTACCCAATCCCCAACCCCCGACATTCGCGGAGTAATTTTTGACCTTGATGGTGTACTGACTGATACAGCAGAATACCATTATCAAGCTTGGCAAAGGTTAGCTGATGAAGAAGGTATACCTTTTAATCGCCAAGCAAATGAAGCCTTGCGAGGGGTATCTCGCCGGGAATCTTTAATGTTGATTATTGGCGATCGCAAATATTCCGAAGCGCAAATCCAAGAAATGATGGAGCGTAAAAATGGCTACTATATAGAACTGATTCACCATGTAACACCAAAAGATTTATTACCAGGTGCGATCGCACTTTTGGAAGAATTACGCCAAGCGGGAATTAAAACAGCCATCGGTTCTGCCAGTAAAAATGCTCAGACTGTAGTTGAGTTATTGGGGATTGTTGATAAAGTAGATGCGATCGCTGATGGTTACAGTGTAAAACAACCCAAACCCGCACCTGATTTATTTTTATACGCCGCTAAAGAACTCGGACTACAACCCAAACAATGTGTAGTCGTCGAAGATGCCGCAGCCGGAGTGGAAGCCGCTTTAGCAGGCGGTATGTGGGCAGTAGGACTAGGGCCAGTCGAACGCGTTGGCGCAGCCGATGTTGTATTACCTAGCCTAGCTGGGGTGAAGTGGGCAGATATTCAAGCGAAATTGAGTGAAAAAGTGCTGAGTTCTAAGTGCTGAGTGCTGAGTGCTGAGTGCTGAGTAAAAAATTCTACTCCTCCTGCCTCCTGCCTTCATTTAGAAAGCAACTGCGCGTTTAACGCCTTCGTAATGCGATCGCCGGCAAATTCTAAATGGGCTACTGTGTACATATCTAATGCTGTGCCGAATTGTTGTAGCTTGGTGTTAATTGCTGTTTGCAGTTGGCGTAATTTGTACCATGCCAGCGTTCGCCCATCTTCTAGTTGATCATTTGTATTCAACACCATCTCTAGCAAAATATTTAGATGTTCTCGTTGTAGGGAACGACGAATGCTAGAAATTGGTTTTGGTTCTTCTTGGGTGAAAACTTCTGTCCAAATGCCTGTTTGCAGCGTCTCAAATAACTCTGGCAGAGAAAGGGCTTGCCCAGGTTGAGATTTTAATTCTACATCTCGCAGACGATTTAAGCGATCGCCATCTAACAGCGATCGTAATATAGCACTTTGAAAAGAGAGAATGCGATCGTGAATAGGATAATCAAGACGGCTATGATGTATCGGGCTACCCCAATGTTGCCAGCGTGAAGGTGCAAGTTGATTTAACAATTGCGGTGAGAAACTAAAAGCATCTTCAGCAAAGACATATTCTTGCAGCTTCGCTAATGCTTGACGTTGTTGCGTTAGTGAAACGGGAACAAAAGCCCAAGAATTATCATCACCAGCATGAAGCCGTCGGAATGATTGCCCACCAATATACTGAGAAAGTAAGCTGGCATTGCGAAAATAATATCTCAACACTCGATTAAATAAAACCCGCAAGCTACTATAGCTTTCACCCTTGGGTAAATAACCCTCATCCAGACGTTGCCACATTACACGAGCGTTATCCATTTGCCATTGAGAGTACACCAAAACATCACTACTCATATCCCAGAGATTTGCTAGTGGGTTGATGTCGTGGGTATCTTCATCAGTTGCATAAGATAATTCTGGTTGCGGCGATGCTAAAGCAATTTCCTCTAAAAAGCTTTTTTCTGCTTCCGGCGTGACTCCCTCACCGGCTACATCAGGATTTTTTTTGTAACCGTATTCAATTGCCCATTCATCATAAGGGCCAATTACACTAGGAAAATATTCACCTTGCTGCACTCCTTGAGGGGCAATATTCACAGGTAAATAATCCATCACCGAACCCGCTAAACCTTTGGTATGGGTAATTTCCGTGTTATTTAATTCTTGCGGCGCTAACATAGTGCTGCCATGAAAATTGTGCCGCAAACCGAGAGTATGTCCAACCTCATGGGCAATTACAGAACGCAAATATTGATGCACATACTCCTTCATCGTTTCACTATTGGGTTTAGTATTTTGCAGCAGTGATAATGCTAACGCCCCCATTGCGACTTGTTCTGTAGATTCTGCACCGTAGCAAGTATCAGTGTCTTGAAAGTGCTGAGTCACCGAACTTTGCTCAACGCGGGTTCCCCGCGCACGCAAGTTCTCGCTGAGTGCTGGGTGCTGAGTAGAAAATTCTATTCCTCCTGCCCCCTGCCTCCTGCCTTCTGCCTGACACATTGACGAAGCCTCTATCAGTGCATGATATTCTTGCTGAATTGAGCGCACCATATTGGCATCAACAATAATGTCTGCGTCTAAGATTTCGCCAGTGAGTGGGTTAACCCGCATTGGCCCTCTAGCAAAACCAGCATCTAAAGAATTAAACCAGCGAATAGTGTTGTAGCGCACATCTGCGGGATGCCAATCAGCATCATCTGGCATTTGTCGCACTTCAATGGCATTTTGAAATCCAGCTTTGAGAAATGCTTGATTCCACATCAAAACGCCTTCTTGAATGGCATTTCTGTATATAGGTGGAACAGCATTTTCAATCCAAAATACAATCGGCTTTTTTGGTGGAGATAAAGGTGCGGTGGGGTCGGATGGTTCTAAATGCCAGCGATTAATGTACCTAACAAATGGTTCTTGAAGGTTATTGTCAGAAAAATCTTGAAAAGCAGTAATAAAATAACCTACTCGGTCATCAGCAATTCTCGGAATATAACCGTTGTTTTCTTGTAATTGCGAAAAACTATAATGTACCTTCAGGCTAAGGGCGCGGCTATCGGGTAATGTAATGAGATTTGCGCCTTCTGGAGAAGAGAAACCATAATTTGCATCAATCTCTACGTTTTGCGGAAAGCTGTTAACATTACCAAAATAAGATTTACTACTTTCTAAGCGGTAATCTGCCTGTAATGAGTATTTTAATAAAGTAGTTAACCCCGGAAAATCCTGTAGTAGCAGTTCTTCTAGGTTAATGATAAGATTTTTACTACGTGGATCAATACTATCTATTGCTACCGAATAAAGCACCGAATCGCTAAATGAACGAGCCAGCGATCGCTCTTCTGCTTCCCCTGATTTTATCCGAAATTTGACGTTCTGAATTACAAAATGCAAATTGTTATTTACGCGGCGAAAATAGAAGAGAAACTCAGCTAGAGGTAATCCGCTATAAATTCCACTTTCACCCAGACCAGATTCTAAAGTAACTGTGGCGAGATAACTTTTATTTAGCTGTTTTGGCTTGATCTCTAAATAAACTTTGCCTGATTCTTCTTGACTATAAAGTGTAAATAGCCCTGCTTGTTTAATGACACCTTTAACTGTTTCCCGATAACGGCGCAGTTCTTGTTTTTTAGTCTCCCCAAAATTATTAGCAACCGCTAAGTTTTCAACTACTGGAATTGGGTTTAACTGCTGAACATCAGGTTCTGTCAGTTGATTTGCACTTGCCCAACTATTATTTAGAAAAAAATTGTATAGCAATATTGTACAGATTGCTAATTTTGCGATCCAGTGTCTCATCCTTTAGCTTCTGATTCTGAAGTGGTGATTGTGTCGAGGAAAAACTGTGAGATTAATACGCAGTGAGTCAGCATTTCCAAGACTTCTTCAATACTTAAGGCTGACTTGTTGGGTAAATTAACTGTAGTCAGGCAAAAGATTGTTTTACCTAAAAAGATGAGAAGTCTTGTGATTGGCAGTTAAGCCTTGCGAAGAATTTTTATTGAGCAAATGAAATTAATTGTATCTTAGGATAGATGTTTTATACATCTGTGTATATATGTTTTTTTGAAATATATATTGTAATCCAGGTAGAAGAATGTATGTGTTGTTACAGTCTCTCAACAACAAAATCCCCGACTTTGATAAGAAGTCGGGGATATGAAGCTTTTAATTATATGTAGTGGTTTGAGCAAACTAATTTAGGAGAGTGTAATTAATAAAATTAACTGTAGATGTCAACACAGTAGCTTTTAAAAATTTCGCTGTAATACCAATTTGAAAAATGATTGGGACAAATGTGTTTCTGAACAGCTTACCAGTAAAGCATTCCACAATTCAAAATCCAAAATGGTATGAGATAACCCCCTGGCTGATGAAACCAGGAGTAGTTAACGCAATTAAATATACATTTACAATCGCTGGAGTAAATTTAAACCATGAGTATCAGTACCACAGGTATTGAACAAGCCATAATCACTAGCTAATTGTTGCACTTGTTGTGATTCTGTCGGGCTTGGTTTCCACGGGCTGGGGTTATTATAAGCGTAGAAACTTTCCACACCATCAATACCATGTTCAGCCGCAGCCGCAATTAAATCAAAATGCGATCGCCTGTAACGCGCGGGATGCGCTAAAACTGCTAGTCCACCAGCTTCATGAATCGCCGCAATTACGTTGACTGCTTGATATTCTATACCTGTGACAGCACTTTTTTGCAAGTAAGGTTTAATGCTAGAGTGACTTGGCTCAAAGGCATAAGCTAAAATGTGAACCTCATTATCCAAAAGGTTAGCATTGATTTCTGTACCACTCCATAAATAAGGAATGTTACTGTGAGGATTTTTCCACTTCCAGTCTTCTAACCAAGCTTGCGCTGCTAAATAGCCACCAATATTATGATGGTCAGTAATGGCTAATCCTTCTAAGCCAATAGCGATCGCTTGTTCCATCAATGCACTAGGCTGCAACCTTCCGTCTGAATGAACGGTGTGCATGTGAAAATTAAATACTTTCGGACAGCTTTGGGCATCAATCTTCTGGAATACTTGTTTTAAAAGTTCGCAAGAAGTCGATGTCCGCGTACAATTCATAACCATACTACCCTCTGCACAAATATACGCAGTTATTCACACACCAAAACGCCACACCTATAGATAAGAAAGCACTAGCACGTATCATTAGTGCCAGCAGGTATTTAATTAGCTTACTCAGCTAAATTTTTCAATATGTTAAGACTACGTTAGCAAATCTCAATGATAATGGGCATGAGTATTTTCGATTGCTTTAATAAGCGCAAGTCAAAAATTTTTCTCAAATATTCAAGTAAATACTGATACAAATTTTATGAATAAGCGCCTAGGGAATAGGTAATAGTATTGTTGATTCAACAATCAGAAATTTTTTTCAGTTACTCACTCAGAAGATTTCACTATACCACAAGCAAAAAAACCTCTCTTCCCTTTCCATAAATACAGGGAAATAAGGGTATGGGGATGTAAGGGTATGGGAGTGATAGAAGTTTGATTAAATCGTGACTTTTAGAGTCATTACTCATCACTTTGTTAAAAACCTACACTTGTGAGGGAATAGGCGTGTAGGGGTATAAGGAACATCCTGTGCTTGTTAAGAAAAGGGGAAGGACATCACACCACTGGCAATAAATGAAATAAACACGTCATTACTTGTTCTCACCTACACCCTTACACCTACGTTTAACTAAATAATCCCTCCAGTGTACCTGCACCAGGAATTACCTCACCAATTGCAAAGGCGGGAATATTTTGTGATGTAAAAAAGGAAATTGTTTGTTCTACTTGCTGAGGCGGTATTAACAGCACAAATCCAATCCCCATATTGAATGTATTAAACATTGCTTCGTCGCTTACTGCACCGACTTCCGCTAACCATTGAAATGTAGCAGGAATTTTCCAACTGTTGGGGTTAATTTTAATTGTTTGATTTTTACCTAAACATCTGGGTAAATTTTCTGGTAAACCGCCACCTGTAATATGCGCCATCCCATGAATTTCTATACCAGCTTGACGGGCGGCGAGAACTGGTTTGACATAAATGCGCGTAGGTTGGAGAAAAGCTTCTCCAATAGTTTCACCAGCTAATAAATCTGGGCTATCGCTCCAAGCAAAACCCCCATCACTGACAATCTTGCGGACTAAGCTGATACCATTACTGTGTACACCAGTACTAGCTAGAGCGATCGCTACATCTCCCACTTGTACCTGAGAACCATCCAACATCTGACTTTTTTCGACAATTCCCACGCAAAACCCAGCCAAGTCATATTCCCCGACTTGGTAAAAACCAGGCATTTCTGCCGTTTCTCCGCCTAATAAGGCACAACCAGCTAGTTTGCAGCCAGCAGCTATCCCTGCTACTACCTGGGTTAACTGCTCTTTATCTAACTTACCTGTGGCGACATAATCTAAAAAAAACAGGGGTTCTGCACCAGATGTCAGCACATCATTCACGCACATAGCGACTAAATCAATCCCCACACTATCGTGACGATTGAGAATTTGGGCAATTTTTAGCTTTGTACCTACACCATCCGTTCCCGAAACCAGCACAGGTTCTTTGTAACCTGTGGGTAGTTGAAAGCAACCGCCAAAACCACCTAGTCCGCCGAGTACTTCTGGCCTAAAGGTGCTATGAACCAAATTGCGAATTTGATCGACAAAGGCTCTACCAGCCTCAACATCAACCCCTGCATCCCGATAATCCATAAGAGTTAGTTAATAGTCAATGGTCAAGGGTCAATAGTCAATGGTCAATGGACTATAAACTATTGACTCTGGACTATTGATATTACCTCATTAAAAGACCTGATCTTCTATGCTTCGCCACCATTCACCTAAATTCATTAAATCTTGGTGAATGTCTGCTAACTCATCAGCGTAGGTATCTTCAGAAATTGTATCTCGGCGTTCTTGTAATTTTTTCAGACGTAGTTGTACCAATAGCCACGGTTTGGTGATGCTATCTGTGGCTTCAAGGTATTGTGCTAATTGTTTGCTATCCATATATTTTAGATTTTTATGTTTTTTTAGGCAAAAAGAATATTGACTGGCTTCACGGACTCCCTATTTTCAAGATAGTTCAGAGAGGCGATCGCTACTACCGTGTTGACAAAATTTTTAATTGAAGCAAAAACAGCCACGAATAGAGAGTCGTGACTGTTGATCATATTTTGGAGAGCAACTAAATATCTATACTTGAGAAATTTGGCAGATGTGAGCGATCGCTTTCTGCCTGATAGATATTATGCTTTAGCCAGATTTTCTGCAACGAAGTCCCAGTTGACTAACTGATCTAAGAAATTCTTAATGAATGCAGGACGAGCATTGCGGAAGTCGATGTAATAAGCATGTTCCCAAACGTCAAGGGTGAGCAATGCTTTTTTGCCGTGGGCTAAGGGGTTCTCAGCGTTAGGTGTTTTAATTACCTTAAGAGTACCACCATCATCAACTAACCAAGCCCAACCACTACCAAACTGAGTAGCAGCCGCATTCGAGAACTCTTCTTTGAATTTGTCGAAGCTACCAAAGTCTTTTTCAATTCTGCTTGCGAGTTCACCAGTGGGTGCGCCGCCACCACCTGGCTTCAAGCTATTCCAAAAAAAGGTGTGGTTCCAAACTTGAGCAGCATTGTTGAAAATACCTGCTTTGGAAGAATCTTTAAAGGATATTTGGATAACTTCTTCTAGAGACTTATTAGCAAGTTCTGTATTTTCGGTTAGCTTGTTGAGGTTATCGACATAAGCTTTATGATGCTTACCATAGTGATACTCGAAGGTCTCAGCTTTCATGCCATACGGCTCTAGAGCATTAATGTCAAAGGGTAAGGGGGGCTGTGTAAATGCCATTTTATGAAATCCTCTCTTTACTGTTTCCCGGCCTAAAGCTATTACCGAAGCTTAGAAAATTACAGGTTTTGTGTTTAGTTGTTTTGATGTCCTTGAATTAAGGAAACATAAAACTTAACATCGTCATTCTACTACCAAAGTGATGATGAAAACAAAAGACTTTTTTGATAAGTCAAATGCCGATGGCAGAAGAATTATAAATAAAAACAACTAATATTTGATCACCAAAGTATTTTAGCGATTAGCAATTAGTAGTGTTGGACTTAATTTATAATTTTTCGCTGGCTTTTTGCAAGGGTTACAGCCATTGTAAATAAGGCGTTTATTTTCCCTGGTTATCCTAGCAGATTATTACCCCTTAAATCTTCTATCCTGCTTAATAAGTCAGAAAGATATTCCCCCTGCATGAGGGGGAATGAAAAGAGGTATGCTTTGGCAATGAACTTTGGTTTTTGCAGCCAGAGTTGATAATAACTAGTTAGCGAATTCTTAACCTTGAATACTTCTACCTTAAGGCATAGTCATCATAAATATTATTAGTCAGTCTTAAGCTAGATGAATAAATTTTTTCAGTCTATAAAATGTTATCTACTAAGCTAATTTAATTAATTAAAAGTCTGATTTACAAGTGGTGGGTAGGTACTCAGTTACTCACCACTCAGAGGAAGAAAAACTAAAAGCGTATCTCTCTGATTACCATTGAGATAAGCGTTGATGGAAGTAATTAATGATTTGTGCAGCTACTTCAGATATATTCATCCCATCAGTTTGGAGTTCCACTGCATCCGCAGCTTTTTGTAAGGGGGAAACTTTACGAGTACTATCTTTCCAATCGCGTTCGGCGATGTCCCGTTCTAGTTGTTCTAGACTAACTTCGGGTTGACCTTGTTTTTTGAAGTCTTGTTGACGACGACGAGCGCGTTCGGTTACTGATGCGGTTAAAAAGATTTTCACTTCAGCATCGGGGAAGACATGGCTACCAATGTCCCGGCCTTCGGCGACTAAACCACCTTTTTTACCCCAGTTTTGTTGCTGTTTAACTAAGGCCTGACGCACAGCACTTTGGGCGGCGATCGCAGATACTTTAGATGTTACCTCAACTGTGCGAATTTCTTGGGTAATATCGACATCATCAATCCAAACCCGCACAGGAGATTTTAAATCTGAACTGGGTGTAAGTTCAATGTTACAAGTATGAGCTAATTCGGCGATCGCACATTCATCATCCAAAGCAATGCCTTTTTGGACTACTAGCCAAGTCATCGCTCTGTACATAGCACCTGTATCTAAATAAACTAGCCCTAGTTCTGCTGCTACTTGGCGTGCTACCGTAGATTTTCCGGCTCCGGCTGGCCCATCAATAGCGATGATGGGTTGGCGATCGCGCAAGATGGTATTATCAATCAAACGTGTAGAACCAAGACGAGCTGCGATCGCCAGCATTCCTTCCTCCTCAATTGTTTCTAATGACATTAACGTAGTCGGTTCAACCAATTCAATATATTCCAAGAAAACAGTACTCACCTTAGCCACTTCTTGTTGTACCACTGCTATTAACTGATTGCTGTTACGCACACCAGATTTAAAAGCAGCTTCAGCTTTTTTTAATCCTCGATATAAAACTGCTGCTTGCTCTTTTTCTGTCGCACTCAAATATTGATTGCGAGAACTAAAAGCTAAACCTGACGCTTCTCGGACTGTCGGACAAGCAACAATTTCTACTGGCAAATTTAAATCAGCCACTAGTCGTTGAATAATTGCCAGTTGCTGACCATCTTTTTGCCCAAAGTAGGCGCGATCAGGCTGTACTAAGTTCAAAAGCTTCGTCACAATCGTTGCTACACCCTGAAAGTGACCTAGCCGAGAACGTCCACACAAACCTAGTATCATAGCAGATGGTGGGATGACTTGGGTCATCAAAGATTCTTGTATATTTTTCGCGGGTACTCCCATCACTTCCGGAGTAGGAGCAAAAATCGCATCAACTCCCGCGTCTTCACATAATTTTTGGTCTTGCTCTAAAGTTCGCGGATAACGTGCATAATCTTCGTTAGGGCCAAATTGCAAGGGATTGACAAAAATACTGACAATCACCGTTGAGTTTTCTTGCCTTGCTCGTTTGATTAAGTTTAAATGACCTTGATGCAAACCCCCCATTGTCGGTACCAAACCGACGGCTGTCCGATCCCAACTGCTCATTTCATCTGCGACCAGATCTTCTGGTAATGTCAGTTGGCTTTGCGAGCGAAGTTTATTTAAATAGCAGCGTAAAGCTGCGACTGTTGTCAACAGGCGCACAAAATTCCCCTAGTTCTTCTAACCCTCCCCCGTTAGTTTATATCTGAAACTGGGGAAAAGATGCGAGAACTAGGGGAATATAGAAATTAGGTGAATTTGCAGGATGAAGGATCAGGTTTGAGATGGAGATTTAGCCGTGGTCATTAATTCGCGCCAAGCGCGTTGAGGGAAAACACTACGCCGAACAAGCCGATAAATTTGGGATTTTAGATTTTGGATTGGGTAATAGAGCAATCCAAAAATTATTTAAACTATCCTTTAATCCTGCAAATTACCTAAAACTTATCGTCCCAACACCTCGATATGTACTGGCGCAACACCACTACCAATCATGCCGATAGTGCGGGCCGCAGCAATAGATAAGTCGATGACTCGGCCACGGATATACGGGCCGCGGTCATTAATGCGTACTATGACAGAGCGACCATTACTGGTGTTGGTGACACGAACTTTTGTCCCAAAAGGCAAACTGCGATGTGCAGCAGTCATAGCTTCCGGATTAAATCTCTGGCCACTAGCAGTCATACTGCCTGAGCCATCATAGCCATAAAAGGAGGCCATGCCTCTAAAGGTAAGTCTGATATTACCAACGGCAATTTGCTGCGGCAGTCTTGGTAATGACAATGGCGATCGCACTGGTAAGTTAGCAATGTTATCAATAGGAGATGCGTTACCAATGAGTCTGCGTAGGCGGTTGGTTGCTTGTAATGCGTCTTGTGCCAAGTTATTGGTGGTGTCTGCTAGGCGGGTATTTTCGTTGATTTCCACCAATTCTTGGTCTTTGATTTTGATTGTATAGCGATCGCTAGGCTGTGCAGCAGAGCTTTTATCTTGGGGTTGATTAGCAGTTTTGCTCTCATCTTTCCAACTGACCGTAATCTGCTTGGCATCAACGTTGTCTTCAATCAGCTGGTTGATTTTAGCTGCTATCACACTAGCTCGTTGAACAGGGTCATTTTCTAATGAGCCGACTTGGTTTCCAGAATTTACTACATTGCCAGTACTTGCCACTTTAGTTGAGTTGGTAGCAACAAGGGCGTACGACTGCACGCCCCCTATTTCTCCTACAACACCTTGTTTTGTCTCAACATTCGCAACTTGCTTAGAACTCACAAAAGTGAGTACTGGTATATTCCGGATGTATAGGGTTGCCGCTTGACGACCTCCAATACTGTGAGAATGAATGCTTGTAATCACAGCATCCGAGTTCTGTTTCTCTGTAGGGGATTGGTACTCACCTACTTTAACCACATCACCAGTTGATGATTTTTGGGAAACTGGATGAGTTTCCTTGGCGGTTTGAATTGTAGTTTGAGTGCGACCCATTGAGGGTATCCCGGTAAGAGTCACAAACAAGGCGACAGTAGTCCACAAATGTCTTTGGTTCATGCGTCCAATTTTCAAGCGACTGTAGAACAGTAGTTTTTTTGATTAACGGAATTTAATGCCATAAAAGAGCAAAAGTTTTCCTTAAAATCGAACTCGTTCCGCTTTCACTTTGTTTTTCATAACTGCAACAGACTAACACGAACTTTTGAACTTGGGGATCAGGGTTTTAGCGTAATCAAACCTCAATTTCGCAAATTTAAATCCCGATCAAAACAGTGAAACCTTGTTCAAATGCGGATTTTAGGTGTGTAGCGTTTTTTTCGGCTACGAACATTTTTCTTATTAAAACTTTACACGCTTCTCAGATTAGATTTTGGCAAAGTTTACTCGATTTACCCGTTGATTTCAGTAAAAAATATGTATGTTATAGAACATATAGTTTTTTGAAATCATGGTTATAAGTTTTAAATATATTAAAGGAGAAAAACTGTTATCTACACAGAATTAAGCTATATTGATATAGTTTTTGTAATTAGCTAAAAGTCTTTTATGGTAAAGCTTATAGCCAAAATATATTATTTGATTAGCAGCAATAATTGATGTTTAAAAAAAATCTATATAGTGTATAATTACAAGTAAATATACTTATTTAAATTTTATAAAAAGTAATTTTAAAAACCAGTAATATTCGCAATCATGGGCGAAAAAATTGGGTGCTTTTGTAACTAATATTTTTTACAATTAAAAGAAAAATAAGAATGAGAAAATTAAAAAATACCAGTGGACGTATATTTATGAATTTAGCAATGTAGCAAAAATTACAATAAAAATCGACTACCCGAAATAATTAATCATCTATGATTTTCTCAAATAAACTATCAGCTTCATGGCAAAACAAGCAAATTCAGTAGATTTAGAAATAGTTTCATCATCATTGTTATCTGTTCTCCAAGATTTGCATTCTAAGTACAAGTCTTTGCAAGAGGGTGCAGTCGCAAACTATATTCCAGAATTAGCTAAGGTAAACCCGGATTTATTTAGCATTTGCATCGTGACTGTAGATGGTCAAGTTTACGAAGTTGGAGATTACCAGCAGCTATTTACTATCCAGTCCATGTCTAAAGTCTTTGCTTACGGACTAGCCCTAGAAGATCATGGGCGAGATTATGTATTGACAAGAGTGGGTGTAGAACCAACAGGAGAAGCATTCAACTCAATTGTTTTAGATGAGCGATCAAAGCGACCATATAACCCAATGGTAAATGCTGGAGCGATCGCCACCACCAGCTTAATTAAAGGAGAGGGTGCAACCGAACGCCTCAACCGCATCCTAGAGATGTTCCGCCGCTACACTGGTCATGATGTATTTGTCGATATGTCTATATTTACTTCCGAACGCAGCACCGGACATCGTAACCGTGCAATGGCACACCTGATGCTGAACTTTGGTATGATTGACCAAAATATTGAAGAAGCATTAGACCTTTATTTTAAGCAGTGTGCCGTGATAGTGAATTGTCACGACTTAGCCGTGATGGCCGCGACATTGGCGAACAAAGGAATAAACCCCATCACAGGCGAACGAGCTGTAGACCATCAATATATAAAGGATATTCTCAGCGTTATGTACACCTGTGGAATGTACAACTTTGCTGGCGAATGGGCGTATACAGTCGGTATTCCTGCTAAAAGTGGCGTTTGCGGCGGAATTTTTGCAGTTGTCCCCAATCAAATGGGTATAGGAGTATTTTCGCCACCCTTAGATGCGCGTGGTAACAGTGTTCGTGGAGTCGAAGTCTGTCAAGCACTTTCCCAGCAGTTATGTCTACATCTATTTGAATGTGGCGGTAGCTCAAAAATAGGGAGTGAGGAGTAGAAATTATTATTGAGCAAAACCAAGTCGCTGCTTAACCTGCTCCCAACATGAACCCTGGTTTGGGTTTTGTCGATGCAGTTCTTCTTTTTGCTCCTCACTCAGAGTTACTGCATTACTATCAGTCAGAATGCTGTCCCATAAATCTTCTGCAAGCTGCATTCGCTCAGATATGGTGAGTTCAGAAATATCAACTTTTAATATAGGGTGCATAGTTATTTGCAATTTATTGACTATTATCTGTACTTTTAAGTCAATTTTTAGCTGGAATTAAAATGAAGCAAGTAGTATTAAAAACCTTTGTCAATCAAGGCTTAGAAACTTCTTTGTCACTTTCTGATCAAGTTAAAACCCTATCGCAAGATTTTGCGACTCGCGCCGCAGTGCATGATAAAGATGGTTCATTTCCTTTTGAAAATTTTACGGCGCTGCATCAAGCGGGACTTTTGGGTTTAACTATTCCCCGTGATTTGGGTGGACAAGATTTAGGGCTGGCTAGTATTTGTCAAGTTATTGAGGGGATAGCCTGTGGTGATGCTTCTACGGCGTTAGTGTTGAACATGCACTATTTACAACACGCTAAAGCTAATCGTAGTCGTTCCTGGCATCCTGAAGTATACAAGAAAGTTTGTCGGGAAGCGATCGCCAACTCCGCCCTCATCAACGCCGCCCGTGTAGAACCAGAGTTAGGTACACCAGCTAGAGGCGGTTTACCAGCAACAACAGCCCAAAAAACAGCACAAGGTTGGTTGTTAAGTGGGCATAAGCAATATACAACAGGTAGTCCAATTCTGCGCTACTTTGTGGTTTGGGCGAAAAAAACCGAAGATGAACCCCAAGTTGGTAATTTTTTAGTTCCTCGTGACTTACCTGGGGTACAAATTGTCGAAACTTGGGATCATTTAGGGATGAGAGCGACTGGGAGTCATGATTTAATTTTAGAAAATGTTCTAATTCCCGATGAATATGCGTTAGATATTCGTCCTGTCTCTATTAAATCACCACCAGACCCGATGACAGCCGTATGGAACAGTTTGACATTGAGTGCATTGTATTTAGGAGTTGCCACAGCTGCGCGAGACTGGTTAATAGAATATCTTGGCGATCGCACTCCGTCAAATTTGGGAACACCACTCGCCAGTTTGTCACGCTTTCAAACAGCAGTAGGTGAAATCGAAGCACTGCTATATGCTAACCGCATACTAATTTACAACTTGGCACAAGAACTGGATAAAAGTGAGTCTGCACCTAATGTAGAATTACAAGCACAAGCTGTAAAATATCTCAGCACAACTAATTCAATCCGTGCTGTAGAAATTGGTTTGCAACTTATTGGTAATCCAGGATTAACAAGAAAGAATCCCTTAGAACGACACTATCGTGACGTTTTATGCAGCCGTATTCACACGCCACAAAATGACGTGATTTGTCAATCATTAGGGAAAGCTGCATTAGATATGTAAAAGTGCTGAGTAAGGTAAATAAAACCTCTCTTAAAAAATTTAAGAGAGGTTATGGGTGGAGTTTTATGAAAGAATCGGCGAGTGAGAGTGATCTACATAGAATTTAAAAGTCAGAATATTGCTGCTAAATTCTTCAATGACTAAACTATTCCTGGGCCTCTACCGCGTTCATCACCTTTTTCTGTTAATTCGCCTTCCTTATCTTCTTTGACTTCTTGAAGTTCCTCTACGCGTTGTGCAGTATCTTCTACAACTTCTTGACGCGCATCACCGGGAACCTCATAGTACATTTCTGGTTCAATTGCGTAGTTATTTAACAAACCTTCTTTATCTACAGTGTAACCGTCTGTAGTGTGGATGCTTTCGGCATCGGTTTGGTCGTCAGTAGGCGCATCTGCTTCTCTTTGCTCTGTGGGTAATGTTTTATATAATTCTCCCTCTCTTTTTTTACGAGCAGCAGTTTCAGCAGGAACAATCCCTCTGTCATACGTATCTACTTCTGCTCTTTCAGATGAATCTACTGCTTTTTTAAATTTTTCATTAGCCATAAATCATGTCCTCGAATTTAAAGAAAAGTATTTTGTTCAATAGCTTCGAGAACTAGAGTAGGATGTTGAAGATAGTATATCTACTATCTTGAGAAGAGATTTCAAGCAAAAAAACTAAATTAATTCTATGTCTTGAGATGTATTTTATCCCAATCCTCTCAAATTCAACAAAAAATATAGCCGCAAGTAGATACATCTGGACAGTAATGGATGCAATGATAAATCTACTATTGGTCAATTGATAGTTATTTACTGCTCTGTTTCCCTTTTTTTACTATGTTCTCGTAATTGCTGCAATAACTTTTCTTGGGACGAATTCAAAGTTACGTAATCAGTAGTTTGAGACTGTTTATCTACACCTTTCACAACAGTAGTTGCGGGATTAATTACACCTGTTGGTTCGCTAGTGACTGGTGTAGGAAAAACGATATTTTGTTTGATAGCTGCTACTTTCATAGCATCTAAAGTTGCGGCAAACTGAACTTGCTGCTGCATTTGTTGTGTAGAAGAAACTAAGCCGCTTAAACCGTTGACCAATTGAAGAAGATTTTTTCTAAAAGTTGGATCACCTGTCAACTCATCTAAATCAGATGTAATTTTTTGGGTATTTTCAAAAGTGACTCTAGCTGAGTCTAAAGTTTGTTGTAGTAGTAAAGCATTTTTGGGGTCATTTAAAGTTTTTGTCGCATCGCGTAAATTAGCAGAAGCTTGGGCTGCATTAGCTGAAAGTGCTTCTAAATTTTTAATCACTTCTCCTTGAGTTAAGCGATTAAGTGATGGTGATAAATTGGTGACAGTAGCGCGTAATTGATTACTGGTTTCGGTAATATTATTCAGAGCGCCAACTAAGGATGAACGATTAGTAGTTACCAAATCATCCAAGTTAGTCAGCAAACGATTGGCCTTATTCGCTGTTAAGCCAAATTCTTTAGCTGTTGCACCAAATTGATTAGCAGTTACGCTTAACTGATTTGCTGTTTTAGTGGTAGATGCAGTGAGTTCATTTGTGGCGCGTTGTACAGAATTAGCTGTTGCACCAAATGTACTTAGCTGTCCTTGAAAGCCTTTCGTTAAACCTCTCGCATCTTGACTGAGGGCTGCAACGCTGGTAGCGGCGGCGGCGGAACTTTCTAAAAGTCGGTTAACTCTTTGATAAAATTTCGGATCGTTGTATAAGGTAGCTAATTCAGTGCTACTGCGAATCAGGTCATCAACACTAATACCAATTTGACCTTTTAAACGAGAACCATTACAAACAATTAAGTTTGGATTGCAGCCTTTTTCTAAAGGTTTAGCCTTCACATCAGCGACAAGTGATGTTCTTGGTGTAATGTCGATAATACTTTCACTAATCAATCCACTTTGGTTAGCATCAATGCTGACATCATTGGGAATTATTAGATCAGCTGGAGCAATTTCTACTTCTACATCAATAGCATTTGACTTTGGACGAATATCTGAAATTTTGCCGACCTTCACGCCACGATAACGAACTGATGCACCTCTTTGCATTCCTCCGGCGTTGGCAAATTCGACAACAAATTTATACGAGCTACGTGCTGCACTAACTCCATTCAACCACAGAATAATCACCCCAAAGGAACCCAGTCCTAGCAAGAGCAATAAACCCACTGAACCTTCTCTGAGCGTTCGTCTAGAAGTGAAGCGGTTTGTGATAAATTCTCGCATTTGTTCCTCCAACCACCTAACCAACAACCTGAATCGGCCCTTGCACGCTCCCACTCACAAATTGTCTAATTAATGGGTGGTCGGTGCTATCCATGTCATTAACTGTACCTTGCCACTGCACTCTACCTTGGTAGAGAAACACTAGTCTATCAGCTGTCCGGCGAATCGTACTATCTTGGTGGGTAACAATGGCATAAGTGCTACAAACTCCGTGCATACTTTGTAAATCACGAATCAAGTCTTCAATGACTGTCGAAGCAATCGGGTCTAGTCCGGCTGTGGGTTCATCGTAAAGTAAAACTTCTGGCCCTTCTTTGGGATTTTCGGGGTTGGACATAATCGCACGGGCAAAACTCACCCGTTTCCGCATCCCGCCAGAAAGTTCCGAAGGGTAGAGATGACTGATTCCTGGTAGACCCACCATGTCTAATTTTTCTTTGACTAGTTCTTGAATTTGCGATCGCGGTAACTTGGAATTTTGATACAGTAAAAATCCCACGTTCTCATCCACATTCAAAGAATCAAATAACGCCGCTTGCTGAAACACCATCCCAATACCAATGGGGTCAGCACTATCTTCTATCAACCCTTCACGCCGGACTCCTTGGACATAGATTTCGCCCTCATCCGGGTTAGTTAGTCCCGCTATTACTCGCAAAATTGTTGATTTCCCAGTCCCGGAAGGGCCGATAATTCCTAGTGCTTCGCCTCGGTAAATTGTCAAGTCCACATTATCTAAAACCTTATTGTTACCAAAGGACTTAGAAACGCCTTTCAGTTCAATTAGTGGTTCAGTCATTAGTCAAAAGTCAAGGGTCAAGGGTCAAGGGTCAAAAGTCAAAAGTCAAAAGTCAAAAGTTATTAGTATTTAGACAAATGACAATGGACAAAGTACAAATGACAAACAACGATGTCATAGTTATCGGTAGCGGTATTGGCGGGTTATGTGCTGCGGCATTGCTTGCGCGGTATGGCAAGCGGGTAATTGTCTGTGAAAGCCATACAATTGCCGGTGGTGCAGCCCATAGCTTTAAACGACGAGGATTTGAATTTGATTCTGGCCCCTCTTTTTATTGTGGACTCTCAGGAACCCATAGTTTGAACCCGGTAAAACAAATTCTGGATGTTCTAGGGGAATCCCTTCAAGTTATACCTTATGATCCTTTAGGACACTACCATTTTCCTGAAGCTAGTATTGCAATTTACAGCAATTTTCAAAGATTGCATCAGGAGTTACAAACAATTACACCCCAAGGTGCAGCAGAGTTTCAGAATTTTGCCGCCCGGTTGTTAGGCTTGTATGAGGGGATGAAAGATATACCTACTTTGGCTTTACGGGCTGATTGGCAGGTAATTTTTGTATTACTGAATTATGCGCGATCGCTGGCTAAAATGTTACCGTATTTGCCTTTGGTGCAGTCTTCGGCTGGCGCTGTTATGGATGCGACAGTTAAAGACCCTTGGGTACGCAGACTCATCGATGTAGAATGCTTTTTGCTGTCTGGCTTAAAGGCAGAGGGTACAATTGCCCCAGAAGTTGCTTTTATGTTGGGTGAACGTGGGCGTGGCGTAGAGTACCCAGTTGGAGGAAGCGCCGCAATTGTCAATGCTTTAGTACGTGGATTAGAACGTTGGGGTGGCAAGTTAAGCGTAGGCTGTCACGTTGAGCAAATTCTCGTGGAATCTGGTAAAGCTGTAGGTGTGCGGTTAAAAAACGGCGAAATTCTGTCAGCACCGATTGTTATTTCCAACGCCACAATTTGGGATACTTACAATCAACTCCTGCGTCCTGAAGATTTACCCACAGCTTACCGTCAAACTGCACTACATACACCCACAGTTGATAGTTTCATCCATTTACATTTGGGTATTCGTGGCGATGGCTTAGAAAATTTAACAGGACATCATGTTGTAGTTCACGACTCTCAGCAAGATATCACCACACCAGGTAATACTTGCATGATTTCTATTCCTAGTGTGTGGGATGCAACCCTCGCACCAAAGAGACATCATGTAGTTCATGCTTACACCCTGGAACCGTTTGCTGGCTGGGAACGAAATAATAATTATGAACAGCAGAAAAAAGAGAAAGCCCAAACTTTATACCACGCCTTAGAGCGAATTATCCCCGATATTCGAGAACGTGTAGTGTTAGAACTTATCGGGACACCATTAACTCATAGCCATTATTTACGAAGATATCAGGGAACCTATGGCCCGGCTATTGCTGCGGGTAAAGGGATGTTTCCGAGTACACACACGCCAATTTCCGGTTTATATCGTGTCGGTGATAGCACCATGCCAGGAATTGGTGTACCAGCAGTTGCCGCTTCTGGTATTTTATGTGCAAATAGCTTGGTGGAGCGATCGCAAACAGTAGAATTATTAGCAGAACTGAAATAAACCGAAAAATACTCATAAAATGCCAAATTATTTAGCTTATTTATCCTTAATTTTGTTGGGGATTTTACTAATTCTCATCGTGTATATAGCTTATTTATATTTCACAACTGTAAATAAACTAAATAAGGCTCTGCATCAATCTCAACTACCTGAAGAATTAGTTAATTTCCCTGTTTATTCCTCTACACCAGAAGAATATTCATCTGTTAAAATCCGCATTGCTGCCTTTATAGAGGCTTGTAATAATAACAGAACCTTTGAATTACATTTAACTGCTAATGATTTAAATTGTCTTCGCAATAAAGGTCATGAACCTAACATAGAGTCATTGAAACGACCAGAATATTATGAAATTACAGAAAACAAGATTATAGAAAGAAGAGTAGTTTTTCCTTGGCCATTTAATCGTTATAGATGTATTAATGATGTTAAATATATTGATTTTATTTTCAAAAATGGTGGACTGATAGAACAAAGTTCAATTATGGCTAGACATAATAAAGAAATACCTAAAGCTAGGCAAAATTTTATAGAATATCCAATTATTCAATCTAAGTTATTGCTACAAGTTTTTAGTCACGGTTTCAATGGTACAGAAAACTCAAATTTAATGAATATAATCGAGAAAATTAAAAATATTAAAATCAATAATAGTGAATTTATTTTTTATATTTGAATACTATATATAGCAATCCTATAAAAAATGCTGACAGAGGCTTTAGCTTTGAATAAAGGTTTTTACATGACATTTTAAAGCTATCGCACTTTCAGCGTATCCAAAAGCTTTGGCTGAATATTAGTAACTTTATAACTGACAAATTGCTTTGAGAACCTGCAATAATTCCATTGCCCGCATCGATTCCATAAAATTTAACAACGGCAGTAGTTGATATACTGGCGGGTTGCCTTGTTCGATATAGACAAATTGATAACTCCTACCGTTAGTCGTTAAACCCCAAGCTGATTTTTGATTATCTAAACTTTTATAAGCATAAGTTAGTAATTGAGGTAATCCAGTAAATATATCAATTTGACTATTTTTAGATTCAATTAATAGCAACCAGAAATATGCTTGAGGTTTTGTATTTTTGGCTTTACTAATCGCTAAAATATCAAATCTGCCTTTAGTTATTGTGTCTTCATCTTCTACTTCAATATCAGCAATGTTCTCTTCTAAAACAATCTCTATGGGATAGCGATAAAAGCCAGCTAATCGCAGTAAAGGCGCAACTGCAAGAAACTTGACTTGCCCTTCGGAAACTTTACCTGTATTTAGATATCTATCAAAATCATTTTGAATCTGCTTTAGTTCTTGCTGTTCTTCTTGGCTCAGAGATTCTAAAGATAATAGGTTAGAAAATGAATCATTGTACTGCTTTTGAAAGCCAAACAAACGATGAACTTCTTCTAAAGATAAATTACGTGCGTTAAGTAATGTCATTGATTTATAATTTTGCCAGTAATTATTTAATTATATAATTTGCCAAAACCTAAATCGCTCATTACTCTAAAACATCGATCGCAATAATATTACTGAAGAGTATGTGTGTTTTAGTACATAGCTTGATTAAACATGAGAGAGCGATCGCTCATCAAGTTATTGCGAAAATTTCTGACTCACAATCACCCAAGTCTGTCAACATACAGAAGCAAGGCTACGAAAATGCTCTGGCTCTGTTAACATTTTTTATAATTTCCTACTTGTGGGAAAAATAGAGAACAGCGATCGCCTTAACATCATGGAGGAGTGAAATGGGACTGAGCGACAAACTTTTAAACTCAGACAAGAGAGCAATGGTTATTGATGACTGTTGCAAATTGTTAGAAACACAACTCACTTCTAAGTCAGGTATTAGCGGTATTGGACTCAAAGCTGCTTATGCAGCGCTGAAAGGAGTTAAGCCAGGATATATCGCCTACGCCGTTGAGCAACTTTTACCAGACTGCTTTACAGCCCTTGATCCGATGTGGAATGAAGGCGTACAAAATGGTGATCCAGTGGCGCACCTTGCTACAAATAAATCTCGCACAGCAGACGCACTATTGAGCATTACTGATGCCAGAGCGAAGAAGGTGTCACGGCCAATTGTGCGGGGAACTTATGAAAAACTTAGAGGTTCAGTTAAACCCTATATAGAAGAGGCTGTACCCGATTTTGCACAGGTAATTAATAAGTACGCTTAATTCGAGTGCTGAGTAAAGAATCGGCTATTTAAAAATAGGGAAGGATGGGGTGTAAAAGCATAAACTAACGCCGTGTGCAACTTTCTCTCAAACCTAACCCCCAACCCCTTACGCCAGTTGCTACAACGGGGGGAACCCCCGCAACGCACTGGCTCCCCTACAAGGGAAGGGGAGCAAGATTCAAAGCCTCTCTCCTTGTAGGGGAGAGGTTTGGAGAGGGGTTTCAAAAATAAGTTGCACATTGCATCAACTATAAAAACCCTTACACCCAGCTAAAATATTACAACTGCCTAACTACTGGCTGACCATCTATAACTTCGCCAACTAAAACGACATCTGCACAGTTGACGAAGATACCGTTTTCTAAAACGCCAGGAATGTTATTGAGGATTTTTTCTAAATTCACTGGGTCGTCAATGGAGTCAAATCTGACATCAAGGACAAAGTTACCTTGGTCTGTGATGACTGGCCCGGCTTTTTTGATACCCATACGTAGTTCTGGTTTACCGCCAAGTTGCTTAATGGCATTGGTAACAGGAGTAATTGCCATTGGGATAACTTCTACGGGTACTGCAAACACAGAACCTAAGCGGTCAACTAACTTACCACTGTCTACGACAACAATGAATTGACTGGCTAAGTAATCTACCACTTTTTCGCGGGTATGTGCTGCACCGCCACCTTTAATCAAATTCTTTTGGGGGTCAACTTCATCTGCGCCATCAATAGCGATATCGATGTGGTCAACAGCATCCAAAGTGGTGAGAGGAACACCATATTCCTTGGCTAATACTTCTGATTGAAAAGAAGTAGGAATACCCACAATATCTTTAAGTTCACCAGATTTGAGGCGATCGCCTAAATACTGAATTGTATAAGCTGTTGTTGAACCCGTACCTAAACCGACAATTGAACCTGATTTTACTAGTAGGGCAGCAGCTTTACCAACCTCTTGCTTCATTAACTTTACAGGATCTGTTGCGGTCATTCCCAAAACTCCACAAAAACTGACTATAGTCCATATTAGAAGGCAGATGACCCACACTCGCTTTTTTCTGGTGCTGAATTGAAGGTGCTGTTAGCGGTAGCGGGGCGTTTAGCTCGTGCTGAGTTAGGATTAGTAAGAATTTCAGACTTCATACTAGCCTGCGGCAAGCCCTTCGGGTTCAGCAGTTGCTTCAAGTCGGGGAATCCGCCCAACGCACTGCTTCACCGCTAAAAGCGTCTACACACTTCATACTTCATAATTTCTATGCGATTGATTTTATACAGTAAACCCGGTTGTCATCTGTGCGAGGGCTTACAGGAAAAATTAGAACAAATTTTAGAGACACAAAATTTTACTACTGTAGAGTTAGAGATTCGTGACATTACAACTCGTGAAGATTGGTTACTAGCTTATCAATATGAAGTCCCAGTGCTGGTTTTAGCCAATCTCCCCGGTGCGGAAGCTTTTGAACAACCTCTACCGCGTCCTTCTCCCCGTGCAAATGTCCAGCAAATTCAGCAAATGTTGTGTAAGTATTTATCCAATATCAAAAAAAATGATGCAGAATAAGCGCAAGATAAGCGTGTGGCGAGGTTCACAAGATGAAATTGCGGGAATTACTAGCAGCAGTAAACAATGTGGCACAATTGCCTAACAATCCTAATTTGGCAGATGCGGAAGTTAAGGGGTTAAAAACCAATTCCCATGCTTGCAGTGAGGGAGATTTATTTATTGGAATGCCAGGGACACGGGTAGACGGTGGCGAATTTTGGCCAAGTGCGATCGCCTCTGGTGCGGTAGCGGCCATTGTTTCTGCCGAAGCTGCCGAAAAAAATCCTCCCTCGCCGGAGGCTGTAGTGATTAGTGCTAGTGATATGACTCAAGCTTGCGCGCAAATAGCAGCGGCTTTTTACGATTATCCCGGACAAAAACTCAAATTAGTGGGCGTTACTGGTACCAACGGTAAAACAACCACTACTCACCTGATTGAATTTCTTCTGAATAAAGCTCATCTCGCTACGGCTTTGATGGGGACTTTATACACTCGCTGGCCGGGTTTTGTACAGACTGCTATTCACACTACGCCTTTTGCGGTGGAACTACAACAGCAGTTGGCAGCAGCTGTCAATGCTGGCTGTGAGTTTGGCGCAATGGAAGTGAGTTCTCACGCTTTGGCGCAAGGTCGAGTTTTGGGTTGTCCGTTTGAGGTGGGAGTATTTACCAATCTCACCCAAGACCATCTGGACTATCACAGCGATATGGAGGATTATTTTGCAGCGAAGGCGTTGTTATTTAGCCCCGAATATCTCAAGGGAAAGGCAGTAATCAACGCTGATGACTCCTACGGTAAACAATTAATCGCCCGATTACCATCAGAACAAGTCTGGAGTTACAGTGTCAGCGATCGCCATGCTAATTTGTGGATGAGCGATTTAAATTATCAGCCCAATGGTGTGAGTGGTATTCTTCATACACCAAAGGGTGAAGTTGCGTTTCGTTCACCATTGGTTGGTCAATATAATTTAGAAAATGTCTTGGCTGCGGTGGGCGCAGTTTTACATTTAGGACTAGATTTACAGTTAATCGCCGCTGCAATTGGTGATTTTCCTGGCGTTCCTGGACGGATGGAACGAGTGCAAATCAGTCCGCAACAAGATATCAGCGTGATTGTTGATTATGCCCATACCCCCGATAGCTTAGAAAACTTACTCAAAGCTGCACGGCCGTTTATTCCCGGTAAAATGATTTGCGTGTTTGGTTGTGGTGGCGATCGCGATCGCACTAAACGCCCAAAAATGGGTAAAATCGCCGCAGAGTTAGCAGATGTGGCTGTTGTCACTTCCGATAATCCCCGCACCGAAGACCCAGAAAAAATTTTGCAAGATGTTTTAGCCGGAATTCCGGACACTGTGCAACCGACTGTAATTTGCGATCGGGCTACAGCTATTCGTACCGCAATTTTACAAGCTCAACCGGGTGATGGAGTGTTGTTAGCGGGCAAAGGTCATGAAGACTATCAAATTCTCGGTACAGAAAAAATCCACTTTGATGACCGAGAACACGCACGGGAGGCTTTATTGGCCAGATAAGGAAAACCTGAAGTGTGAAGTGTGTAGACGCTTTTAGCGGTGAAGCAGTGCGTTGGGCGGGTTCCCCGACTTGAAGCAACTGCTGAACCCGAAGGGCTTGCCGCAGGCTAGTATGAAGTATGAAATTGTGAATCAGGCTTGTGGGCTTGTCCAAAACCATAATGTTAGAATCATCAACGAAATTACTCGGATTTCGCCATCTAATTCACATTAGCCATTGTTTCGCACTTCATACTTTCTTCCTCACCAATACTCGTTTATAACTTAATGTATTTTACGTAGTCTTTTTGTAACAATCACTTACATGAAATTGACAATCAATGACATAATTATTTCTTCCTTGTTGTGCTTGACTCATGAATGATTCTCTGCGTAAGGAGCTATCCGTATATCAGTTGGCTTTGGGAGTGGAAACACCACCTCAACCATTGCCAAGCAATCCTGCGAGTATGTTATCGCTGTTGAGGTCGCAAATCGATTTATTGATTGAACAGCAAATTACCGCAACTTTTTGGGTTAAGTTACCACCAGGAAAAATTTGGCACGCAGAATTAAAACGTTATCAATCTGCGATGCGTGAAACTGGAGTAATTAATATTTGTCGAATAGAGAAAATAAATGCTGGGGAAGAAGAAAAAGTTACAGGTGAAACTATCCCAACTCAGCCAAATTGGGTACAACTATTATCAAACTATCAATTACGACGAGAATACTTTTTTATAGTATCCTCGCCGCAATTTTGTAGTTTAATTGTGGCGCGGCGACCACGAAAAAGAAATCAAAACCGCCACTCTAATAAAACCAAGGCCAGTAAAATTCCGTCATTACTAGCGGTAATGACAATGGAAGGCAGAATAATTCAGCAAGTTTTAGATAGTCTAAAACAGGTGGCTGCACCGGAATCATCTGAAGTTTTTCCGGCTGAATTGATTTACCCAAGTACAACCGAACCAGCACTCATCAGTCAACTATTGGCAAAACAACTCCAACGCCAAAATTCCATTCAACGTCAAATTGCTAATAAACGTATTGCTAAGTTACAAGTCCAAAATCAAAAGCTGCAAAATAAAGAGCAACTCAAAGATGATTATTTAAGCAGTGTATGTCAGGAACTGCGAACACCTTTAACACACATGAAAACAGCATTGTCGCTGTTAAATTCTCCTACACTTAAACCGCCCCAGCGACAACGATATTTACAAATGCTGAATACTCAGTGCGATCGCCAGAGTATCCTCATCACTGGTCTATTAGATCTTGTTAATCTAGAACATAACTTAGAAGCCACAAGCCTAGAATTAGTCCGTCTAGCGGATATTGTACCCGGAGTAGTTAGCACCTACCAGCCTGTAGCTCAAGAAAAAGGCATTATGCTGGCCTACACTGTACCTACAGAACTACCAGACGTTTGGTGTGTCACAGGTGGACTGAAACAGATAGTAATTAATGTGCTACATAACAGCATTAAATTTACCCCTAAAGGTGGGCAAGTTTGGGTGCGATCGCGTGTTCAAGGAGATTACGTACAGTTAGAATTCCGTGATACAGGTATTGGCATTGCGGAAACCGAAATTGGCAAAATTTTTGACTGCTTTTATCGGGTGCGTTCAGGAACCACTGAAGACTTGAGTGGTGCTGGATTAGGTTTAACTATTGTTAAGCGGTTATTGTGGCGCTGTGGAGGTTCTATTTCTGTCAGAAGTAAACTAGATGAGGGGTCTACTTTTACAGTTCAGTTAGTGACAAATCGCCACAAAATTCCGTTTAAATAATTCCTAGTTTTTCAGTCTCACGCAAAGAGTTTACGGATACTCATGAGAGACGAATGGGATATCCACAATTTCACCTTCAACTTCTCCCACTTTTACCTTTAAGCCAATACCGCCGGCTTTGGTGCGGATGTAACCGAGTCCAAAGTAACCTTCACTAGTTTCGGTATAACTAGTCAGTTTACCAATTTTCTCATCTCCAAGGGCGATCGCACTACCAACTTCTACTGGGGCGCTGAGGCGAATTCCCCACAAGTTTTGTTTGACTCCTTTATAGGTATTTAAGCGCGCAATGGTTTCTTGCCCAATGTAACAACCTTTATTTAAAGAAATAGTCTGCCATAAACCCACTTCCAGCGGATTGTAGTCATCTGTTAGTTCTGCATCTGGGATTGGTCTTCCTTGAATAATACGTAACGTATCCCAAGCGCGATCGCTCAATTCTACAGCCCCAAATTCTAAAATTTGTTGCCACACTTTTTGTTTCTCGGTAGCTGGCAGAATTAAGGTATATCCAGGTAAAGCCAAGCCACTACCTACAGCTACAATCACTCCACTATCAACTAACAAATGATTGCTGTCTGGTTGACCAATAATTGCCCCAGCACCTAATTTTTCTATAATGGCATCACTATTTGGGCCAATCAGGCTAAAGGTTGCAGTTTCTTCTGTGACATCGGTTAACTGCACCTTATCAGCAAAAAAGATGTAGCGATCTAGCCATTGCATTAAAAACTCTCGACGATTGGGCGAGACTAACAGCAGTACTGCATCATCAAGAATGTATGCACTCACTAAGTCAATTGTGCGGGCAGTGGATGTGACCATCACCGTATCACAACCTTGCCCTGGTTTTAGGCTTTGAAAATCGTTAGTAGTTTGATTGTGCAAAAAGCGGATGCGGTCGTCATCTGCAACGCGAATGCGTCCCCAAAAAGAGCGATCGCACACAGCCACTCCTTCTCTTGCGGCTTGGATAGCTGCTGCGTCTTTACCGTCAATTGTTGATGTTGGCATGATAGTGAAAAGTTGCTCTGTTTTAAAGTTTACGCACTGGAAATCTTAGCAAATCCAGGTTTACCGCTTCAATGACAGGCATTACTCTCAACTTTATTTACAATTCTTTACAAAATTTGGTTCAAAATTACGACTAGCAGCTTAATCATCTTTTGTACCCCTAGTAGTAATGAACTAATCAAAAAATTTATTGAAAAAAACAGCTGAAAGTTAAAAATTAATTTACTACAACTTTGCTCACCAGTATGTAATTGACAATATTATGTAGTATTAACGTCTATATTGCTTTAAAAAGAGGTATTTTATGGTTATTTAGCAACTGGAAATTATACCCAAATAAACGTTATATGTTATTTAACTTACTAATTTAATAGCTAATTTTGCGGTTATTTAGACAGCATAATTTTCTATATTAAAAATTTTCCGTATTTTTATTTACCAAATTCTGCTGAAATTTACAGAATCTTCAGAAAGAAAAATTTAGAAAACTCTGACTGAGGAGCTAAAGTTTTGTTAAGATGCAATTGCTAGGAATTTTTCAGCGGGAATCATAGTCAGCGTGTTGAAAAATAAGTACTACTAGCCACACAGAGTTCAAAGGTGACGCAATGACCACCTATATTTTCTTTGATGATGCCCTTCGGATGCTTACTAACGCCTATTTGCTATCAGCAGTCCTGCTAATCGCAGCTTCTGGTATAGGATTGGCAGTGATAGAAACAATTGAAAAAACAGGAGAACGCTAACTTTTGACCTTGCAGGTGGACTACTTGCCAAAAATCACCAAGTGCAAGTAAATGTTCGCCATAAAGAAATCCTGGGAACACTAGATTTTGAAAGTCTCACAGCGTTGCAGAACTACCTGCAAGTTCAGAACCTACAGGTAACTGTACGCTACTGAGACCCAAATCCAGGAGCAAAAACCATGAATTCATTAGACACAATCTTTAGGAAAGAAAACCAAGCCCCAGAAAAATTGACATCATCTGAAGCTTTTGCAGCTATTGCTTTGATCGCAGTTACTTCAGAGGATTTTCTTTCAGAACAACAAGTGCGTAGTATATCTTCTGTATTGTCACGACTCAAGCTTTTTAGCAATTATTCCGAAGATCTCATTGAGAATCTGTTAGAAAAAAACCTCAATATTCTTCGGTATGATGGTTTTAATGCTTTATTTAATGCAGCTAAAGAATCTTTATCACCAGAACTCAGAGAAGTAGCTTTCGCTGTCGCTGCTGATTTGGTAATGACCCAAAGTATAGTCACAGAAGAAGAAAAAAATTTTTTAACCGATTTTTATCAGGCTTTAGATATTCCTCGTGATAGTGCTATTAAAATCTTGCAAGTTTTAATGGTAAAAAATCAGAGCTTATGAGTTTAACGTAGTCTAACTCATCTAAGTATATTCTGTGATTTTCTCTAACTTGACTTACTTCAAGATCGATTTGGCTGCTTAAAATTAATCAGCACACTGTAATAGTTATGTGAATCAGCATAACTCGCCACCACAGTTATTTTATCGCAGAAAACAAGAAGACACGCTTTGGATATTACTGTGTCTGAATCTGGGGATTTTCAAACTGTCCTAATCTATTTTTTTGTTGGTTAGTTTTATTTAAAATCAAGAATGGGTCGCTTTTGGTGTAGGATTCTATAGTTATATAATAGATACAAATACTACAGTATGCCGATAGGCAATTGTGGTTTATTGTGTCAAATTTGAGTATACTTTTTTTAACAGTTAATTATAAATTTTTTTGTCATGGCGATCCTATTACTAGAAGATGGTACAGTCGAGAGCGATTTAAGTGAGATAGTGCGTGAACTTGCGCCTGTTGGGGTGTATCTCAAGCATTATGATCCAGGAACATCGCTGCTGTTCGCCAATCTCCTAGAACAGGATGTTTTAAATGCTTTAGAGAAAGACTACATTGTTGACTTGCATAACAGTGTCTTTGAATTTCTCCAACAAGAAAATGGTTCTCTCTGGTGTGATTTGCTAAATGTGCATCCAGGTGTGCCTAATCTGAAGATGCTGCTGGATACATATAGTCGTTACCATACACACACTGCGGTTGAACCGTTGTATGTCTTAGCAGGAGAGATGATTTTTGGCTTTGTCAGACCTGATGGTAGCCAAGTACAGCTTTTAGTTCAATCTCAAGACTATATTTCTATCCCCGCGGGTGTAGAGCATTGGTGTAGTCTGACAGCGTCATTAAAGTTTAAAGCCGTGCGTTATTTTACCTCCGTGGAAGGTTGGGTTCCCAATTACACAGGCACTCAATTGAGCGATTCCCTCAACAAGTAGCACTAACTTTGTCGGCAATGCTTCGGAAAACGGCATAATATCATTCATAGTTAAAAATATGCGATCGCAATTTTTGAAATACCTATGGCCGTTAAAGTTGGAGATATTGCTCCTGATTTCACCTTACCTGCTCAAAATGGTGCAGCAGTTAGCTTAAAAGACTACCGTGGTCAAAAAGCTGTTGTACTGTACTTTTATCCTAAAGATGACACACCTGGATGCACAGCCGAATCTTGTGCCTTCCGCGACCAATATGAAGTGTTTAAAGATGCTGGTGCTGAAGTGATTGGTGTGAGTGGTGATTCCAGCGAATCTCACCAGCGATTTGCAGCGAAATATAATTTACCATTCACTCTCTTGAGTGATCAAGGAGACCAAGTTCGTAAGCAATATGGTGCAACTGCGGCTTTTGGTTTGTTCCCTGGTCGCGTGACATATATTATTGATCAACAGGGAGTAGTGCAGTATGTCTTTGATTCGATGTTGAACTTTCAAGGACACGTTACAGAAGCGCTGAAAACTTTGCAAACTCTCAGTAAATGAGTGCTAAGTGAATCCTAAATCCAAACTTGCTGGACTGAGGGTTGAAGGGTGGGATTTACCCACCCTATGAAGACTATTTATTTAACTGAGTGTGATTTCTCCTGCATAATGATGTTGTTGTGGGCGGCTTTACCGTTTTTACCGTTGGTATGGCCGTTATTATTCCGCGGTTGAATTACGCCGTAACCACCGTGATTGCGTTCGTAAATCACATTAATTTCTCCAGTTTCGGCATTGCGGAACATATAAAAGTCGTGTCCCACTAATTGTAATTGTTCCAATGCTTCTTCCAGAGTCATTGGTGGCATGGAAAAATATTTTGTCCGGACGACTTCGCTAGGTAATTCGGGAGTGCGATCGCCAATTAAATCTGGTACAACTGGTTCTGGTACGACTACTTCGGTTGTAGATTGAGCATGAGTTTTCTTATCTTGCCGCCTTTCTTTATATTTGCGTAATTGACGGGCAATTTTATCTGCGACTAAATCAATGCTGGCGTATAAGTTTTCGCTGCTTTCCTCGGCACGGATGACACTACCATTTGCATAAATAGTGACTTCAGCTGCTTGTTTCGGGTTAATTCGGGGATTGCGGGCTACGCTTAGGTGGACATCCACTTCATTTGTAATGTTCTGAAAGTGACTAACCGCTTTTTCTATCTTTTGATGCACGTAATCCCTAATTGCTTCGGTGATTTCAATATTTTTGCCGTGGATGACAAGCTTCATGTAAACTCTCCCGCTCTATATGTGATGTGTGATGTGAGTTTGTTTTTGTGAGAAAGGAAGTTGCGGTAAGGTCTATGACTGTCGCCAAAACAAGTTTTGTTGTAGTTTGATGTACTGTTGAGTTTGCTCTAAATTTGCTACTTTCAATTTTCACGCGTTCCCTTGATTCATATCGTCACTGGATATCTGCGCTTGTATCTTAATTCTTAGAGTCATCAGCCAGTTCATTCTTTCCTCTTGTTTTGGCGTGATGCTTATTGCAGAGAATTCCTCCTAAGACCGTTGCGGTTATTTATATATTCAAACTAGCACTTTGTATTTTCTGTAGCAGGTTCCCTTGATGTTCCTTTAAAATCCTTTGCATAGCTTGACAATTATTTTGTGCAACTATCTAACTTGCAATATATTTCATTATTCTTCCAGTTGATTTTTGACATGATCCGTAGTACTAGACCACCTCTTAACCGCTGTTTGTTATATAACAAAAAATTGATGTCTTACACAGATGCACACGCATGGCAGCGATCGCTTCTGGCAGAACGCATTCAAGACCCTAAACTAGATGATGTGCTAATCTTGCTAGAGCATCCCCCTGTCTATACTTTGGGACAGGGAGCGACACCAGAATTTCTCAAATTTGACCTTGATCACCGTGATTTTAATGTCTACAGAGTTGAGCGCGGTGGCGAAGTGACTTACCATTGTCCCGGTCAACTGGTGGGGTATCCAATTTTAAATCTGCAACGTCATTGTAAAGATTTGCATTGGTACTTGCGTCAACTGGAAGAAGTGATTATTCGGGTGTTAAGAGTTTATGGTTTGACTGGCGATCGCTTGACTGGTTTTACTGGTGTATGGTTAGAAAATCGCAAAGTTGCGGCAATTGGGATTAAAGTTAGCCGTTGGATTACCATGCACGGTTTTGCTTTTAATGTTTGTCCTGATATGACAGGCTTTCAACATATTGTTCCCTGCGGTATTGCAGATAAACCAGTCGCTAGTTTAGCCGAATGGATTCCTGATATTACCTGCGAAGAGGTGCGTCCTCATATTGTTCAATGTTTTGCAGATGTGTTTGGTGTTGATGTCGTAGAATCCACTGAATAATTGCAATTTAACAATTTTTTCTGGTGACAGTTGATTTCGTTTGAAATACTACTTAGTATCCATCAATGTGACTTTGTTCTATATCTAACCAAGTTAAAATATGGTGGTTTACCAACAAGGCGACAAATTTGTTACAGGAATCAACTCAAATCTTGCGTGTGAACTCTCTAATCAATCTACAAATGTATGCACCTGTGTTAAATTCCCTCAGACAACGCGACTGGAAAGCGTTGATAGAACTTTTTGACAGAGAAGATAGCGACGAAATTGAAGCTGACATCAACAACAATTTGCACTTGAGGACTCCTGAACCTTGTTGGGAAGATGATCCGTTTGATTTTTTGCGGGAATTTTTGTAAAAGTATGAAATTTCATACTTCACACTTTGTCGAGGCGGCTAAGGAAGGTACGCAGGCGATCGCTTTGCGGATTTGTGATCACTTCGTAAGCTGCGCCTTGTTCGGCGACAACACCTTTATCCATAAATATCACCCGATGGGCGACTTCTTTAGCAAATTGCATTTCATGGGTGACAACTACCATTGTCATTCCCTCGGCGGCTAATTGCTGCATAACTTGTAAAACTTCACCGACAAGTTCAGGATCTAAAGCGCTGGTAGGCTCATCAAATAGCATAATCTGGGGATTCATACATAAGCTACGGGCGATCGCCACTCTTTGCTTTTGTCCGCCAGAGAGTTGTTCGGGATAAGCTGAGGCTTTATCAAATAAACCAACTTTTTCTAAATATAACCCTGCGATTTGGGCGCTTTCTTTGGCAGTTTTGCCTAAAACTTTTCGCGGCGCTAGTGTGAGATTTTCTAAAACGCTGAGATGGGGAAACAAGTTGAATTGTTGAAAAACCATTCCCACTTGGGTTCGCAGTTGGCGCAGTTGTTGAGTCTGGAAATTCGGTTGAGATAACTCCATCCCGTTCACTACCAAAGAACCATGATCAATCCTTTCTAAACGGTTGAAGCATCGCAGTAAGGTACTTTTACCACAACCAGAAGCACCAATCACCGCCACAACTTCCCCTGATTGAATTTCGCCTGTGATTCCTTTGAGAACTTTCAGGGAACCAAAGTTTTTTTCAATATTTTCAAAAATAATGATAGGGTTAGAATTTTTCATAGCCCATTATAAATAAAGATGATTAGATTAAATTTTAGGCGTTGGTGGCGCTGGTTGTTGGTGGTTGGTTTGAGTTGTGCCTTACTAACTGGGTGTAGTGTGAATGATAGTACTGGCAAAACTCTGCGGGTAGCAACTGAACCAGCGTTTCCACCCTTTGAGTTTCAAGGCGCAGGCGGCAAATTGCAAGGTTTTTCCTATGATTTAATGAATGCGATCGCCACTGCTGCTAATTTTAAAGTAAGTTTTCAAAGCATACCTTTTGATGGCATTATCCCCGCCGTTCAAGCCAAAACCATAGATGCGGCGATTAGTTCCATCACCATTACTAAAGAACGCGCCCAGACAGTTGATTTTTCCCGTCCTTATTTTAAAGCGGGATTGGCGATCGCAGTTCGTAACAACAATCAAAATATTACTAGTTTGGATAGTCTCAAGAATAAAAAACTAGCCGTCCAAATTGGGACAACTGGCGCAGAAAAAGCTAAAAGTATTCCCGGCGTGCAGATTCGCAGTTTTGATTCTGCACCTCTAGCCTTGCAAGAATTAGTTAATGGGAATGTGGATGCGGTAATTAATGATGCACCTGTAACTTTATATGCCATTAATACTGGCAATCTCCAGGGTATTAAAGTTATTCAACAATTACTCACAGAAGAATATTACGGAATTGTCACTGCTAAAAACTCGCCAAATTTAACACTCATTAATGATGGTTTAGATAGAGTTCTCAAAAATGGCGAGTATTCCCAAATTTACAAAAAATGGTTTAAAGCAGAACCACCATCATTACCTACCAAGTCTCCTTTTGAAAATCAGGCTAATGGAAATAAAGCTAATTTATTCACCTCATTAAATGTAATTTGGCGGGCTTTTCCCCTACTATTACAAGGTGCATTAGTAACACTGCAATTAACAATTCTTTCTGTTGTGCTGGGTTTAGTTGGTGGTTCCCTAATAGGAATTGTTCGCCTTTCTCTGATTAAACCTGTGCGTTGGTTAGCAAGAGCATATATAGATTTCTTTCGCGGAACGCCTTTGCTGGTACAGATTTTTATGATTTATTTTGGCATACCAGCACTTGCTCAACAACTTGGTTTTACCTTGAACTTTAACCCCTTAGTTGCAGGAGTACTCGCTTTAAGTTTAAATAGCGCCGCCTATATTGCCGAAATTGTCCGCGCCGGGATTCAATCAATTGAACCAGGACAAACTGAAGCCGCGCAATCACTTGGTTTAAGTGCAACAGAAACTATGGTTTATGTAATTTTTCCCCAAGCTTTCCGGCGGATGATTCCACCTTTGGGTAATGAATTTATTAGCTTATTAAAAGATACCAGCTTGGTTTCAGTTATTGGTTTTGAAGAATTGCTACGTAAAGGACAATTGATTATCGCCGGGAACTATCGTGCCTTTGAAATCTATGCCGGTATAGCTTTAGTTTACTTGTGTTTGACACTGCTTTCTTCCCAAGTATTTAGCAAATTAGAAGTGTGGATGAATCCGCTGAGACGGCAGAAAAAGTACAATATTAATTCTTATACCAATTCCCCATGAATATGTACCTAATTTTTTGAAAAAAATTCCGCATACCTTGGCGTTGAAAATAAAATAAACTGCCAACGAACAAGAACTCACTGGCAGTTTATTGGAAAAACTCTTTAACTAGATTTAGGTATTTTCTAACGATAATTCGTAAATTGTAATGCAACTGGATAGTCTTCTTGTTTTAGCCGTTGAATGACAACTTGCAAATCATCTTTTGATTTTGCAGAAACTCGTACAGCATCACCTTGAATTGAAGCTTGTACCTTTTTAAATTCGTCACGAATCAATTTAGAAATTTGCTTGGCAATATCTTGGCTGATACCTTTTTTGAGGGTAATTTCTTGACGTACACGATTACCACTAGCAGATTCAACTTTGCCAAAGTCAAAAATTTTCTGAGAGAGATTACGCTTGGCAGCTTTTTCTCGCAGAATGTTGTGTACAGAATCTAGAGTAAACTCACTGTCTGTATTCACAGTAACTGTTGTTTCACCTAACTCAACCGTAGTTTTAGTATCTTTCAGGTCGTATCGACTGGTAATATCTCGCACAACTTGATCAACAGCGTTAACTAATTCTTGTCGATCAAAATCGCTCACAATGTCAAAGGAGTAAGTTGAAGCCATAGAAAATGTTGGATTTGGGATTGTGGATGAGGTAATGGGTAATTGGTATTCTCTTTCCTCTTCCCTACTCTTAATTATTTGCTTGAATGATGCTGAAGCAGATGAGAGTTGCAGAGCTAAGAGAACCAATAGCAAACATCAGCGATCGCAAAAGCGGTATATTCAAAATATAGAAGATAGAGTATAGCAAACGTGCCACCACAAAAGCGATCGCCGCCACCATCGCCACAGGAGAATTAACCTGAGTTATATAGGCCATCAGTGCTGCGACAGCAAAAATCATAAATGTTTCAAAAGAATTTTGATGCGCCCAAGTAGCTCTTTGAGCATAAGGTGGCAATTTATCAAACATAGCGCGAGGCGCGGATATATCATATCCCACACTGACACGGGCATAACCCACCACCAAAAACGGCAGATAAATCAGTACAGCCGCCGCTGCAATACAGTACAAAAAAATAGTCATTAGTTAATAGTCCATAGTTATTAGTCATTAGTCATTGGTCATTGGTCATTAGTAAATTGCAAATGACAAAGGACAAATGACAACGGATAAATGACTAATCAAAGTAAAACAAAGTTACTACTTTTCTTTGTTCTTCCGCATCTCCACAGGTTTGTAGCAGAGTGCGACTGTCATGAAAAGCAAAACAAATTAATTGCTGACAACGCGAGACAATCTCTTTGTTACAGATGTAACTCGCTTCAGCCAGAGACAGGTTATCATTACTCGGATTTTCGACCAAGTGCATTACCTGTTCTAACTGCTGCCGAGATTCTAAAGGCTGGCGTTCCAAGCTTTGGGGAAGAATCACAGTCAGCAAATTGGGATCAGCCCGCATTGCGCCCTTGATGGCGGCTGAATTCGTTCCCGTAGCCCCAGAGGTAATAATCCGATTGCCTGATAACACCAAAGCGTATGTCATCATTTCAATCAGATTTTGATGCGTAATCGGCACATGACGAGAACCCAGCAAAGCGATTCGCTTAGAACCTGTTTGCTGAATTGTCGCCAGTTCTTGCGCTAATGTATCGAGGTTAATCAGGTCTATTGACTGGCTCAAAGATAGAATTAATTAGAATTTAACGACCTAGATATTTTACCAAACAGAGTGTAGGTAAGAAGCTAGATGAAGTCATAGATGGCTACAATTTTTGAATTATTTAACTAAGTAGCTGGATAATTCTCTCAATAGTCAACTGTCAATGGTCAAAATCAGCCTTTTTTTGGACTCTTGACTTATTCCTTCTGGGGGGAGTTAGGTAACCTGAATGCGAAATTTACTACATTTACGTATTGTTGGAAAATATGAAATTCAGTCAAACAGTCAAAACCAATGCCACACCGGAACAAATCTGGGAGATATGGGTTGATGTGAATAACTGGCAGAAATGGGATACAGAACTAGAGTTCGCATCTATTGAAGGAGATTTTACCCTCTATGCTAGAGGAAAGCTAAAACCCAAGAATGCCCCTGTGTCTGTGTTTTTTATCTCGGAATTCGAGTCAAAAAAGAGCTATACATTTACCACTCAGTTGCCTTTGTGCAAGCTCAACGTTAGACGTTATCTCACCGTAAACCAAAGCGAGACATTCTTTACACATGAGATTTCCTTCACTGGAATTTTGTCTTTTTTATTCAGCAACCTATTAGGTCGAAAATTTCAAAAAGTGTTACCAGAAGTGATGGATAAACTCCGCAAGCTTGCTGAAGAAAGAAACTGAGTACCATGACGAATGCTAGTTTTGAAACAAAAACACAACATTTAGCTGCATAGCTAACTGGCATCTTGGGTCATTTTGTGCGGCTAGGACAAGGCTGTAGCTGGACTTAAGCCAAGTTTAAGTAACAAACGCTCAATGTCAAAATGCTCATTCATCAACTGGCGGATGCACTGCACCTTAATTGGTTCGTGAACGCGGACTTGACCAAAAGTTCGGTCAACAATTTCTACAGTAGTGAGGGTATCTAAGTCCACAGATAAAATCGGAATTTCTAGTTCTTCAGCACGGCTGAGAATAAATTGCGGTGGTGGTAATTGTCCTGTGAGGATCAGACATTGGGTTGAGGTTTCTAAAGCTGCTTGTTGAATTTCTACCCGATCGCCTCCTGTGACTACTGCCATGTTACGCCGTTTGCGGAAATACTTGACGGCTGCATTGACGTTCATTGCGCCAATTGCCAGACTTTCTACCATCAAATCTAAGCGATCGCTGCGACAGAGAACTTCAGCGTTTAACTGGTTTACTAGTTCACCTACGCTGACACTCCGCAGTAAATCATTTTTCGGCAGTGTTCCTAGTACAGCCATACCTTGCTGTTCTAAAAACGGACGAACAAGATTTTTGACCATCTCTAATTCCTTGGCTGGAATATCATTGAGGACAACACCAACCAAGCGATCGCCTACACGCTGTTTAGCCGCTAATAAAGCATCCAGGGACAGTAACGAGTTGTAACGAGTTACCAACAAGACAGCAGCATCTAATTCTTCTGCTACTTGTAAAGTCGATAAGTCAAATAAATGCCCTTCTGTTAAATTGCCTGGCCCCTCCAGTAAGACTAAATCTCCACGAGCAACTTGCAAATATTGCTGTACTAGCAACTGCCGATAATTATTGTTATCTTCGCCGCTTAAACGTTTCTGGACACTGACTTCATCTAAAGCCAGCATAGTAGGCGCAATGCGGTTTGCTGCTAGGTTAAGGCTAGAAGCAATAAACTGGACATCTTCTTCAACTATGGTGCCGCCAGATGTTCTCAAACAAGTTCCCAGCGGTTTCCCGTAGGCTATATCCAGCCCTTTTTGCTGTAGCTGATAAGACAAACCCAAAACTGTTGCAGATTTTCCACTGTAAGTTTCGGTTGAGCCAATCAGAAGATGTTTAGCAGATTTTGGCACACATGCACTCCTAAATTCAAAAGGAAGTAGAACCCAGCTAGGTGTTTCCTAATTTTAGTTTGTTCCAGCAGAAGACTTACGCTCTTAGTGAGCATAGTTTTTGAGAATTAACATTTTTTTGGTTAAAAAAATAGATTTTATTTACAGTATTTATTCTATAAAGTTATTAACTACTGGGTATTTAAAATAATGCTTTAACTGTTTTAGGCTTGATGATAAATCTATGAAATATAACATACATCAATGTTTGCAATATTCAATGCCTGAGCTAGGTTCAAGGGAAAACAATTTCCCTTGCTATCCTATACCCTAGACTTTTAGGGAATTGTTTTATTCATCAATCCGCAGTAACTTGCGGTAAAAGGATTGGGAAAAGTCTGTCACACGATAACGTTTATAGTTGTCCATTAATTCAATTAAAAAACCAATAAACTCAAAGCTGGCCATCATTACTTCATAATTGAGATCAGCATTACCATCAAACTGCATTCGGCAGCGTGTCAAGTCTGAAGGTAGGGTGGCGACATTCCAGGAAGCCACAAAGGGAATATTGTCGCTGGCTTCTATTTTGCGATGCCCTTCGACAATGCCTTTTTGATAGAGACTGATGGCATAGGGCAAGAAATTTCGCTTTGTACCCTGAATATAAGGCAAATAAACGCTTGCTTGCTGCTGAGTAGCAGGCTGTAGTTGCTCAATAGACATTGTTGAATATTCCTCAAGTTAGTTGAAACTGGGGATATTAGTAGTTGTCAATAGTATTCCCAAAAAAATAGCTGTAATACACACTACAAACGAACCAATCTGAGGTGGAGGGGTAAGAATATGCTATGACGCAAAAAGAATATTAATTTATGTAAACAAAAAATAAGCAATTCTTTGCATTTTGTCTTTTTAGTTTTGACTTTGTGATAGCACAACAAAAGTTACTACTAAGAAATATTAAAATTTCGGTTACAATAAGGCTGCATTAGCTTTTCTCAAAGCTGGGCAGTAGCGACAAAAAACCTACTATTTAGGTAATAAACGCGCTGATTGCAATGTCTCACAACTATAAGCTGTGCCTATCTTGCGATTACTTTGCTTAATCTACAGTTGCCATCCCAAGGCAACATATTGCTGATGCAGCAGATAAACACAGATAGCAGAGTTAATGTTTGACGTTAAATAATTCCCAGCTTATTCATGGGTGTAGAAAAATACTGGTATTGCATTAAGTAACCTATGCCAGCGAATTCCTGGCCTGAACACGATTCATACAAAGAGCTTGACCCGCTTGACTCTCTGTTAGTTGACCTATCAGCTACAGAAGAGTCACTAGTTGAGGCAAACAATTTGTCTCAACCATCTCGGTTTCAAGGACGTAGACGTAAAGCTGCTCTGGTTTTGTCAATAGTTTGGAGTGGGACGATCGCTCTACACTTGGCTTCTTGGGCTTATATATTTGTCCTAGGATTGACCACAATTATGGGACTTCATGCCCTAGTAGTGGTATTTTCTAGACCCCGCCGCTATCAAAAAGAAATGCAGGGCGAATTACCCTCTGTATCTTTGTTGGTAGCTGCAAAAAATGAGGAAGCGGTAATTGGTAAATTAGTCAAGAGTCTTTGCAGTCTGGAATATCCAGATGGGCAATATGAAGTCTGGATAATTGACGATAACAGTACCGATAAAACACCGCAAATCCTAGCAGAACTGGCACAACAATACAAAAAACTCAAAGTCTTGCGGCGTTCACCCCAAGCTGGTGGTGGTAAGTCGGGAGCCTTAAATCAGGTTTTGCCACAAACAAAAGGCGAAATTATCGCTGTGTTTGATGCTGATGCTCAAGTGCCATCAGACTTGCTACTCCAGATAGTACCTTTGTTTCAAAGAGAAAAGGTCGGCGCGGTGCAGGTGCGTAAAGCGATCGCCAACGCCAAAGAAAATTTTTGGACTAAGGGACAGATGGCAGAAATGGCACTGGACACTTGGTTCCAACAGCAGCGCATTGCTTTAGGTGGCATTGGCGAACTACGAGGTAACGGTCAATTCGTCCGACGCACAGCCTTAGACAGTTGTGGTGGATGGAATGAGGAAACCATCACCGATGATCTGGATATGACCTTCCGTTTGCACTTGGACAACTGGGATATTGAGTGCGTATTCTCCCCAGCCGTGCAAGAAGAAGGTGTTACCAATGCGATCGCCCTTTGGCATCAGCGCAACCGTTGGGCAGAAGGTGGCTATCAGCGTTATTTAGATTACTGGGATCTGATTTTGAAAAACCGCATGGGTACCCGCAAAACGTGGGATATGCTCATGTTTATGATTACCATGTACATCTTGCCAACAGCTGCCATTCCAGATTTATTAATGGCAATTACTCGGCATCGCCTACCACTGCTAGGCCCAGTCACGACCTTATCTGTGTCTATGTCTGTTTTTGGGATGTTTGCCGGATTGCGGCGGATACGCCAAGAGCAAAAATTCACCGTTGCTACCTATCCAGTGTTACTACTACAAACCCTGCGCGGCACATTATATATGTTGCACTGGTTAGTAGTCATGAGTAGTACCACTGCGCGGATGTCCATCAGACCAAAGCGCCTGAAATGGGTAAAGACAGTGCATTCTGGTAGCGCCGAATAGAAAAATAAAATTGAATAAAGTAAAAAGGCAAAAGAATTTTTTCTTTTGCCTTTTTACTTTTTGCTTTTCCTTCTAATCATCTACTTCTGCTTCATCTACCCAATCAGATGGCATGATGGAGCCAGATAAATCTGAGCTATCATCGGCAAAACGGACAATTTGCCCATCGAAAAATTGTGCTAAATGTTGGGCGGCTCTTGTCACTTCTTCCCATTCCTCAGAAGAATTTTGTGTGGGTTGTGGGGGTGATTGGATGTTAGCAGTACCGTTACTATTACCATTGCCATTTGCGGAAAATTCAGTTTTGACGGGTGGAGGTGTAACAGGTGGTTGCTGTACTTGTATAGGTGGAGGTGTAAACGCCTGTGGTGCTGGTGCTGGATGATGGTTGTTGTTTTTAGGAAGTCCAGGCGGCTGAATACCATTAGAACCGTTGTTTGAGGGTTCTTTTCTGGCGGTAGAAGAAGTTGCAGCAGTAGCTTTTTCGAGACTCACTTCAACATTGCGATTTACAGTCTGCTGAAAAGCCTCTGTAATCATAATGAGATCAGATTTAACTTTGTCGTACCATGCAGGTTTTACACCTACACGCGCACTATTACCATCAAACTCAATCAGATGGCACATTTGCCCTAACAATGCGCGGCGGGGAAGTAACTGAATATTACTCAGTACTTGCTGCCAAATTTCTGTTAAGTCTGGTTGTGCAGTTTCTGATGTGACTTCTGGGGCGACAGGTTCAGGCGTAATTGATTGTACAGGCGGTGACGGAGAGATGGGTTGCGGGTTTGAAGGTATTACTTCTGCGGTAACTGGTTGTAAAGGCTGCGGTGAGATGGGTTGCGCGTTTAAAGGTGGGGGAGCAGGTTTTGCGGTTGCTGGTGGTGATGGGTGATGATGATTTTGTGGTGTGGGTATGCTGACTTTTGGTAAAACAACTGTAGCGGCTGGCTGAATACTGGCACTGGGTAATAATCCGAGTAATGTCACTTCTAACCACAAACGCGGCTGAGTCGTATTTTTAATTTGAACTTCGGCTGTTCGCAGGTGTTGTTGTCCTGCCAAAATTGTACTGATATGTAAATTTTGTGCCAATTCAATTAAGGCTGCCCAAGTTTGCTCAGTACAAACTACTAAATCTTGGCGATTGGGGGCGGTTTTGGCAATGAGTAAGTCGCGGTAGAGGTTGGCGAGATTTTGCAGAATAGTTAGTGGTTCTCTACCCCGGTCGAGAATGTAACGGCTACAGTCTAAAATTGCTTCTGGATTATCTTGAGCGATCGCACCCAATAATGCTAACAAGTCTCGTTCGCTGACGGAACCTACTAAATCCCACACTCTATCGGGTGTGACTTGCCCAGATAACAAGGCTAGTTGGTCTAGTAAACTCTCCGCATCCCGTAAACCACCTTGGGATATTTGCGCTACTAAGGTGACAGCTTCTTCGGAAATCTCAATACTTTCCTTCCAGGCGATCGCATTTAAATGCTTCACCATCGCCTCTAGTTGAATGCGTCTAAAATCAAACCGCTGACACCGAGAAATAATTGTTGGTAAAACTCGCTGGGGGTCTGTAGTGGCGAGAACAAAAACTACGTGTCTTGGTGGCTCTTCTAGTGTTTTTAGTAACGCATTAAATGCTTGAGTACTGAGCATGTGACAGTTATGAACTAACAGTCCATTTGCCACAAAGTTATGATTGTCAGCTACTTCAATATCATAAACTCGCTCAATTCCATCGAGGTGAACAGATTCTACCGTTTCCAAACTTGTAATCCATTGTGGGGATGGAATATTGTTTGAGTTCTGCCAGCCATTTTCTACTGCTATTTGCGCCCATCCAAATATAGTGGTATTGCTTACCTGTACTATTTCTGATGTAACACCTTGTTTTTGCTGGGTATCCCATATTTGTAAGCCAATTGGCAATAAGTTGGTTTTCTTGCTCTGAAAATCCTTCTGTATGTAACTGAATTTGGGGGCTACCTGCTGGTGTAAGACTGAGCGACCCATCGTCACAATACCACCAAGCAAGTCCTTCTGGGGTAATTCGATTAAGCCAGTCCATCGAAACAATTTTTCTGTTGCTGTTCGATTTGACGATTTCAAAAACATCCCTGAGTTGAGGATGGCACATGGTCTTACAGGTAACTGATATGTTTCCATATCCTTTGTTATCTGTAATTCCCAGATTGGGACACAATTGTTGAAGGCGATGTGCTTTGTATTCCAGCCATTCTCGCTGGTTTTCACCATGTGTCCAACACAATCTTGGAAATCTACTGTGTTTGTTGGGGTAAGAGATGGCACAATCTCCCAGCAAAGTTCCGTAAATAAGTCCGAATGTTTCTGGTTGTAGAACAGCGGCATTTGCCAGAAATTTTTCTGTTCTGAGTTGCCAAATTCCGTGTCCTTTTTGGTATGGGTGTCTTTGCCAATAAGATTGTATACTGGCGATTCCTCTGCCTTTACGCTGTAAATAGTCAGGAATAGAGAGTTTTTCTCCACATCCACAAGCACACAAGGGTCGTAACGCTTCTGCTGCTTGAAGAATAGATTCCAGGTCGTAAGATTTTTGTCCGTATTTGTTGCCTTTAAACTGGTGGCCTCTCGCAAATCGGCGGATGCGCCCATCCGTTCCATATTTGTAAATGAGGTTTCCACAGCCACATTCACAGGGGATAGTATCTTCGCTCCTTCTTTTATGTTCTTTGCTGCTATCCATCCCTGCTCTGTTCTGATTAAATGATTACCTGTACATTTAATTACACGCTTAGTTGTTTTGATGACCAGAGTCTGACGTTGTCCCTGGTCTAACCATCTCAGGACTTTTTTGAACTCCCATTGACCTGATAAGTCGTTATAACTAAGAACTTTCTTGCCTTTAAGTTTGGGGTCGTCAATTCTGAAGAGTCCCTCATCAGTCAATATCAGAGAATCTCCTGTGAGGCACTCGTCTATTACATACACTTTATACCGACACTGCACTGGGGCGAACTGTGCTTTTTCGATGAGTTCGCGGATATTATCGACACCAGTATTACTAGCAGCATCAATTTCAATTACATCTAAAGAATAGCCTTTAGTGATTCCCTGACAGACATCGCAAACACCACAAGGTTCGGCTGTTGGATTGTCACTTTTGAGACAATTGAGAGATTTAGCCAGAATTCTGGCACTAGATGTTTTACCCGTACCTCTTGGCCCGGTGAATAAATAAGCCGGGGCAATTTTAGCTGTACGGATAGCATTAATTAAGGTGGTAGCGATCGCCTCTTGCCCCACTAGTTCAGCAAAACTTTTTGGACGATACTTGTGGTGCAGGGGTTCGTAAGGCATGGAAGGAAAATGTCAGTCCATTTTCAGAATAAATTTGAGATTAAACGCCTAACTTGGCGTTCACATATTTTAAACGCAGCGTGTCTGTTTTTATTATAGTACATTTGAACTATAAAAATATGAAGTCTGAAGTCTGAAGTGTGAAGTCTGAATTTAAGATTTCAGACTTCACACTTCAGAATGTACATTTTCTTAACTGCACCAACGCCATCGTCCAGAGCGATCGCTACAATCTTAGGGTAGACAATACACTTTATGGTGCGACAAATGCTCAAGCGGTTAATTCAATGGCTCAAAAACCTCTTCCAGAGTTTGTTTGGGAGAAAATCGACTTCTAAAAAAGCCGAGGTAAATGTCCAACAAGAGTCAGCACCGCCTCTGAGTGATACAGATTTAGAATTTCTGTTCACCGAACTTTTAGAAGGAGTACATCAGGCGCGAGGACAGGCTTGGGCGCTCAAATGGCTGCACAATATTGAACATCGTGTTTCTTCAGAACGTTGGATAGAGTGGTTACGCCGCTTTGGCGAAAAATTACTAGCAGCACCTACACCAAATAACGAGTTAGCCGCGCGGTTAGTCCAACTGGGTGATTTAGGTGTCGGCGAAATTGGTAATGAGGCTTACGAAATTGGGATGCAGCTGTTGACCCGTAATTCTGGTAATTCGGGTGAATCTATCTGGGAATATGACGGGCCAGATGCTGTCAGCACATTCCCATCATTAGAAAACTACGTAGAACCAGAAGACACAGAAACCGTTGACAATGGCTCAGAAGGAGATTATCAAACTGTCACCTTAGAGCAGTTATTTGGCATGATGCAGGAAGATCACAACTTACGCCAGCAAATTTCTCAGCAACTGGGAATTGAATCTGACGATCCAGAAGTAATTATCAAAGAGTTGGTGAATCAATACTATATGCCTAATAACTCAACTTCAGATGAAGCGCCAGCTTGAGTCAATGGATAACAACTAACAAAGTTTTGTATATTTTTGCTAAACATCTACCAGATAAACCCGTTAATAGCAGTGGGTTTCACGCAAATCTAGGCTTTTTTGACATAACGATCGCTACAATCTAGGATAAACAAAACCTTCAGAGTATGTGCAGATGCTCACGCAGCTATGGCAGTGGCTTAAAACACATTCAAACCAGCCCACTGGTAGTAAACAGACTTTAAAAACCTTTAGGGAACAGGAGATGGTAGAACCACCTCCTGAATTAACTAATGCTGATTTGGAACTTCTGTTTACCCAACTGCTAGAAGGGGTACATCAAGGACGGGGACAACAATGGGCTATCAGATATCTTCAACGCATGGAAGACCGGATTAGTACAGAGCGTTGGATAGATTGGTTGCTCAGTTTTGGTGAAAGATTGTTAATCTCACCTGCGCCTAATCAGCAGTTAGCAACGCAGTTGGTACAACTTGGGGAACTCAACATTGGCAAAGTTGGTGAACTTTCTTATGACATTGGTATCCGATTAATAACGCGAGATACGGATGAATGGGAACAAGCCATTGCGGAGACTCAAGAAAGTGACCCGATGTTAAATACTCCGGGACAAAATTTATTGCGTAACTTGGGTGAATCGTTGTGGGAGTATGACGAATTAGCGCCTCCAGCAACTGCACAACCGCCAGCAAACGCAGTTGATGAAGTTTCCACAGAAAATGTCGAAGAAATCATTTGGGAATATACAGGGGAAGAATTTGTAGTTCGGACGATACCTCAAGAACATCCAACCAATAATACAGATGTACCTGTTTGGGAGTATGCAGGGGAAGAATTCATCACTACACCACCCCAGGAAACTGCAACGGAAAACTTAGCC
>NZ_DF978422.1:471481-478307 GCF_002897135.1 Nostoc cycadae WK-1
ACAGAAGCAGAATTGGCAGATAGTACATCACCCCAAGAATATCCAATAGAAAACACAGATGTATCAGTTTGGGAGTATACAGGGGAAGAATTCACCACTACACCACCCCAGGAAATGGCAGCAGAAAATCAGGAAAAAATCTCTTGGGAATATACTGGAGAGGAATTTGCTCCAACCGCAGCAGTAGCGTTTCTGGCTCCGGCTGCGGAAGATGTGATTGGTAATTTAAGTGAATTGTCTTTGGAATATCCTGAAGAACAAACAAGACTTGTCAGAAAAGAATATTCAGGAAATTCTTGGGAGCAGTATTTAGCAACGTTAGATCCAAATGTCGCCTATACTCTAGATGAATTGTTGGGAAGGTTAGATCAAAGCGCACATTTAGTACAGCAGTTGGCGATGAATCTGACAACACAAGCTAACCCGTCTCCGACTACGACAACTAATCCGGCAAATACAGCAATTCAAGCACAAGCTTGGTTTTATCAAGGTTTGCAACAAGCCAAAACAGGAGATTTGGCAAATGCGATCGCTTCTTATGATCGCGCCATTGAATTGCAACCGGAATCTTATGAATATTGGTTTAATCGCGGCTTAACTTTATTCCATTTAGAACGTTTCGCTGAAGCTGTCGCAGCCTATGACACAGCGATTGACCTGAAACCAGACCATTACAAAGCTTGGTACAATCGCGGCGGGACATTGGGAGAATTGGGATTATTTGCCGAAGCGATCGCTTCTTTTAGTCAAGCGATCGAAATCCATCCTAATTATCCAGAAGCTTGGGCGAGTAAGGCTTTGGCGTTGCTGAAATTAGGGCAAGTTTGGGAGGCAATTACCAGTTACGATCAAGCCTTAGAATTGCAACCCCAAGACCCGGAAACATGGTATTACCGAGGTATTGCTTTTGCGGTCAGCGAGCAATATGCAGAAGCGATCGCCTCTTACAATCAAGCGTTAGAACTACAACCAGACTATTACGAAGTTTGGATTGACCGGGGTGTGGTGCTGTTTAATTTAAAACAGTGGTCAGAAGCGATCGCTTCTTGGGATAAAGCCTTGGCGGCGCAACCTGATTTCTATTTGGCTTGGTATAACCGAGGTGTAGCGCTAGATAACTTAGTCAGAAGAGAAGAAGCGATCGCCTCCTATCAAAAAGCGATCGCCATCAAACCGGATTTTCACCTCGCTTGGTACAATCAAGCAGTTGCCCTGTTTTATTTAGAACGCTATATCGAGGCGATCGTGGCTTATGACAACGCCTTACAAATCAAACTCGATTACTGGGAAGCTTGGATTGGTCGAGGTACGGCGATCGGTCATATACCTGATACCGAAACACTGGAGCATTTATTAACTAACGTCGCCGTCATTAACCCCGCCTTAAAACAAGGTGGTTATGCAGGTAAACTCGCCAGCTATGAACAAGGTTTAAAACATATCCGCCCAGATACCCACCCCGAAGGTTGGGGAAGGCTGCATTTAGCTATTGGGAACACCCATTATGAGCAAGGTAAAAAACAACCTGCATCCCGTCAACATTGGCGTAAATCTGTATTTGAATACAATCAAGCATTATTAACTCTCAGTTGGGAAGGTTTTCCCCTACTACATTTAGAAATACTGCAATCTTTAATTAAAGTCCTGTTGGGTTTAGGGCAAACTACACAAGCACAAGAATTGCAACAACGTGCCGCTAATTTATTGCAAGAATTATTTAATGACCCTGGGCGTTCTGATGAAAGTAAAAAACAGTTAGCAATCAAATTTGCCGGAATTGGGCAATTAGGAGTTGATTTATTAGTAGAATCTGGGGATTTGGTAGAAGCTTGGGAACTAGCAGAACAGATAAAAAATGCTTGTTTACAATGGTTGCTGTTTAGCTGGCAAGATGAAATTTATGCCCTCAACTATAGTTCAGTTCAACATTTACTGAACCCCACCACTGCAATTATTTATTGGCATATTAGTCCAGCCGCCCTGCACACATTTATTATTAAAGATGGCGCTCCCTCACCTATTTTGGTGTTTATTCCCGTCCAAGAACTAGGAAATATCTCATCAGAAATTAATAAGCCGCTGCAAGAGTTACCTTTACCGGAAGCAACTAGAAGACTGATTGCATTTGAACATTGGTTAGAAGATTGGCATCAAACTTACCAAGATTATTGCGACCAAGCCCAAGACCCACAAACTAAAAGCAATCATTCTTGGCGATCGCAGATGGAACAAAGACTCTTACATCTGCAAAAAATTCTGGAAATTTCCACAATTACCCAAGAACTTGAAGGTATCACAAATCTACTTTTAATTCCCCACCGCGATTTATCAAGATTACCTTTACATCTTCTGTTTAATCTGCCTAATTCTGAATCAGACAACCCAAATATTCAGTCGAGATTTATTACTAATTATTTACCTAGTATCCAAATAGGTTTAAACTTACAACCGAGAAATATAGAGCAATTGCGAGAGCAAAAATTTCTCAGTATTGAATCTCCAGCTAGGGCAAATTATTCTCCACCAAAATTTGCCAAGTTAGAATCAGAAGTCATTAGCCAAATGTTTGATTATCCTCATCGTATCCAGGAGGAAGCAGCTAATAAAACTAGTGTAGAGAAGGCTTTAGCTGAAAATTACAATATTTTTCATTTTACAGGTCAAGTTATTAACAATTTTGTTGAACCAACAAAATCAGAATTGATATTAGCTGATGAAGACAAACTTACACTTACAGAAATCTGCCAAAAAAATCTTACTAGTTACGACTTAGTATTACTCTCAGCCTGTAAATTTGCGACTCATCTGAACCAGAGTGTGACTACAGAATATGTCTCGATAGTTAATAGTTTTCTTTGTGGCGGAGTCCCTCAAATTATTAGCACTCTTTGGAACGTCGAATCATCCGCCAACGCTTTATTAATTATCGAATTTTATCGTCGACTCCAGGTAAATAAATCACCAATTACAGCTTTAACAGAAGCCACTACATGGTTGCAAGAAGTTACAGCCGGAGAATTGACTATATGGTATGAAAATTTAATCAAAACGCTGCATCCTGACGAATTAAGAATCAGAACTTATTTAGCCACTCATTTATATAGAATTAGCAAAATAGTTCCTGAGAAAAAGCCATATAATCATCCTTATTATTGGGCAGGTTTTATCATTACAGGTATTTGATTTTTTCAACCAGAGGAGTGCAAAGGTTAACGCTAAGTTACACAGAGGCGTAAAAAATTTTTAGCGGAAAGTCTAATGGCTTTGGGCAAAAATTCAGTGTAGGATGCGGCAGATAAGAGCGATCGCTAAGGGTTTCCGTCGTGGTTTATGAACAAATCAAAGCCAAATTACCTCAGAGATTTTTCCCTAAAGCTGAAAACCCACCAATTGCAGAACCGGAACCGCTTGTAACACCTGTAACTCTGCAACCACCAACGGCTGTAGGAATGGATGTCATCTACCGCAAATATCGCTGCTGGATGGGAAATCCTTTAGGCTGTGAATGGCCCAAAAAAACGCTAGAACAAAACCCTACAGCTAAAACCTGCCAAAACTGTGGTTTTCCAGGAATTATCCCGCCAAAAACCGAATTCCGGGGATATAAAGGGCGATATCGCATCGATAGCTATATCGGAAATCGCGGTCTAGGTCGTTTATATCAGGGAATTCAGCTAACAGACCAACAACCAGCAATTATTAAAGAATATTTATTGCCCCAACAGGCTTTTAACGCCGAGGAAACTAGAGACCGAAAACAAGCCTTTGAACGCCTGGCTGGCTTGAATTTAGCTGATGGAAGAATTCAAGATATTCGCTTGAATTTTCCTTGGGATGCGATCGCTGATCCAGTTGCCGAACGCTGCTATCTTGTTACTAATGGCAATATTGATGCTTATCCCACTCTGAGGACATACCTGACAAATAATAACCAAGCAATGTCAGAGAGGGATGTGTACCGTGTTCTTGACCAAGTATTACAAACTCTGCAATTTCTCCACGGTCAAAAATTTAGTCTTCCAACTGGACAAATACAACAGGGAATCGCCCACGGTAATATTAATTTAGATAGTCTGCTGATTATGGCAGATACCAAAGAGTTTTTTATTCATTTAAGTGATTTAGCTCTATGGGAAAATTTATTTGATTTATCAACTAAGAAAAATATTATTCCGACTGTTGCTAAAGATTTAGTAGATTTAGGTTATGTGGCTTTTTATCTGTTAGCAGGTAATACCTTAGATGCAGATATTGATCCAAAAAAAGAACAATATTGGCAATCAGTAACTCCAGATTTTAAAGCTTTTTTATTCAAACTTTTAGGGTTGGATACACCATTCAATTATGCCGAAGAAGCACGGCAAGCATTATTGAATATTTATCAAGCTTTACCTAGACAAGTATTAATCATTAATGCAAAGTCCGAAAATAAAAAAAATAAATTTTATCGACCTTCAATATTAATTTTAAGTATTCTGGCTTCATTATTTTTAGTAGGAATAATTAGCTGGCTAATCCAGAAATTTAAATACCAAGAAAGTGTAGTTGAAGAACCAGTAGTTTGTTGTTTAAAAAGCGTGACGGGTGTCCCTGCGGGGAAATTTAACTATAGCGGTGAACAAGACAGTACTTGGAGTTTTATCCGTGGACAAAAAAATTTGATATTGCAAAATAAACCCCTAGAAGAAAAGTTAAAAGAAAGTCAGCCTCAATTGCAGTTAAGCTATCAAGAAAAAGATGGTATAGACCAAGTAATTGCTAATGTGCAATCAAGCAAAACAGACTTTGCTATCGCTAATATGCTTGAACAATTTAGTCCCGAACTAAAACATCAAGTATTTGCTTACGATGCTTTAGTTGTATTTGTGGCTTTTAGTTACTCAAAACGTGAGCAAAGTCTACCGAAAGCATTAAATGGTCAAATTAGTATTGAGCAAGTACAAGATTTATATACAGGTAAAATTACTAATTGGAACCAATTAAAAGGAAGAAATCTACCTAATTTACCAGTAAAACTTTACATACCAAATAATGCAGAGTCAATCAGAATATTTGAACATAGAATACTCAAAAGTGAAAGTGCCATTAATGCTTTCCATAGTTTAAAAAACTCTACAATCAATATCACATCTTTATCTACCATCAATATGCTTCAGCAAGTATTGAGTGACTTTGAAAAAGAGGCTACAGGGAGTATAGGTTTTGCAACACTTAGTCAAGTATTTGGCCAATGTTCTGCTTATCCTTTAGCGATAGCAGACGGTAATAAACCCGCAGTTCAAACTTTAGTACAAGATAATGATAAATCGATAGATCCCAATACTGATTTATGTGATGATAAAGGCAGCTATAAGCCTAATACAAAAGTCTTTACAACAGGCAGCTATCTACTAAGTTATCCACTAGTTGTATTGTATCCAGGTGATAATAGCCGTCCGCCTATTGGTCAAAAATTCGCGGAAATGCTGAGAACCACAGAAGTACAGCAGATATTAGAGAAAGCTGGCTTAGTACCATTACATAATCAGTAGAGCAGAAGTAGACTATTGGCTAATAGTCGAGATGCAAACTTTGCTGATATATATAAATCTATTTTAGTAATTTTTGATATATGAACGATGATACTGAGCAGCAAAAAAAACTAGCAAAGTTAGCAGCTAAAATAATAAGCGATCGTCAATTACTAGGAAAGCTGACTGATAAAGTGTATGAACTTATGAAAGAAGACTTACAACAACAAAAAGAACGAATTAAAAATTAGATAGGAGTGACTGATGGCTAATAATATCCGAGAATTAAACTACGTTACCGCTAATAGATTTTATGTAGAAATAGAAAGTAATATTACTGCATCTTTTACAGAATGCCAAGGTTTGGGTGTTAATATCAAAACTGAAAAATTTGCTGAAGGTGGTGTTAATAATCAACAAAGAGTATTGTTAAATCCCGCAGATTTTTCAGATGTTACCCTTAAACGTGGCATTACTGATGACCTAACATTTTGGAATTGGATTAATAAAATTTTAACGGGCGCAGTAGAACGACGTAACGTAAATATTTTAGTTTTTAATCAAGCAGGCGAAACCATGCAATGTTGGACTTTAATTGGTGCTTTACCTATCTCATGGAAAGCACCAAGTTTAAGTGCAGACTCTAGCACAGTCGCTATTGAAGAATTAACTTTAACTTACGAAGGCTTAAAAGTTGATAAAACAAGATCAGGTGGTGCATCGATTCTTTCTGGACGCGATAGCTCAGGTTCATTTTCTAGTAATTAATAATATATGACAGAAAATCTGACAACAGGTTTTGCTTCCCAACCTTCAGAACCAGACTTAAATCTAGGGATAAAGCGACCTTTACTAGCTCATAAACCTTGGGGACGACAATTAATTAGTCCCAAATTTTTATCGCCATTAGGAGCAAAATCACTATCTAATTTTGATCCTTCAATCTTCTTAAATTCAGAGGCTATATATTCTAATATAATAGATAAGCAATTTCAGGATTCCCCTTTTTTTTCTGAATCTACCTCACAAAGATTCAACGATTTAAATCTACCAAACACAAATAAAGTAACAAAACCTACTTCAAATTCAACAATTATTCAGCAGAAATTAGCTACCAGAAATTTGGCGTTAAAAAGAAATATATTATCCAATAATAATATTGATATAAACTTAGCTCAACCTCATATGAGCTTAGATATTAGTACACTATCAACCACTGACGTAGACTCAACAGTTATTCAAACGACACGAGATAGTAATAATTTTGCTGCGAGTTCAAAAAATGAAAGTTTATCAGCAACAAATCAAGCAGTAGA
>NZ_DF978422.1:478491-530542 GCF_002897135.1 Nostoc cycadae WK-1
CTGTTACAGAATCAAAAGTTATCCAAGCACAACGAGATAGTAACGATTCTGCTACAAGTTCAAAAATTGAGAGTTCATCAAACACACCTAAACTAGTAGAAAACCTATCATCAAACCCTGACGTAGACTCAACAGTTATTCAAACGACGCGAGATAGTAATAATTCTGCTGCGAGTTCAAAAAATGAGAGTTTATCAGCAACAAATCAAGCAGTAGAAAACCTATCATCAAATCCTGAGGTAGACTCAACAGTTATTCAAACGACACGAGATAGTAATAATTCTGCTGCGATTTCAAAAAATGAAAGTTTATCGGCAACAAATCAACCAGCAGAAAACTCATCATCGGCTAATGGCGTAGATTCAACAGTAATTCAAGCAAAACGAGATAGTAGTGATTCTGCTGCAAGTTCAAAAAATGAGAGTTTATCAGCAACAAATCAAGCAGTAGAAAACCCATCATCAACTACTAGTGTAGACTCAACAATTATTCAAGAAAAACTGCAAAATAGCAATTCTATCTCTCATCAACCAGTCATAGTAAATACTGTTACAGAATCAAAAGTTATCCAAGCGCAACGAGATAGTAACGATTCTGCTGCGATTTCAAAAATTGAGAGTTTATCGGCAACAAATCAACCAGCAGAAAACTCATCATCGGCTAATAGTGTAGATTCAACAGTAATTCAAGTAAAACGAGATAGTCATGATTCTGCTGCGAGTCCAAAAATTGAGAGTTTATCAACAACAAGTCAACCAGCAGAAAACACATCATTAATTACTGATGTAAACTCAGCAATTATCCAAGCGCAACGAGAAAATAATAATTCTGTTACAAGTTCAATAAATAATTCTGATGCTAGTCAAAAAAGTGATGGCTTAACAACTACATCACAACTAGTAGTAAAGGTACCATCAACCACTGATATAAAATCAACAATTATTCAAACTAAAGAAACAGATAAAAATTCTCAGAGAAAAGCAGAAATTCCTCAATTATCTAAAGCATTAAAAAATATATCTATTTTTCAACCTCTTTCTCCATCATCGAACTTTATATTAGCTAAAGCTGGCGATGAAACAGACTCACAGAATAGTCCTGATTCTGTGCTTGTTTCTTCCAATCCTACTTACCACAACCAAAAATCAACAGAACAAGATATACCAAGTTCATGGTCAAATATTTCTGAATTGTTTGGTGAAAATACAGTTGATAGTATTAGCCCAACAAGGGTTATACAAATGTTCAGAGATAAGAAACAGCCAAACAATAAATTCAAACATATTAAAACTATAAATCAGGCTGAATTTTCCAACACTGAAACTTCTAGTCAAGTTATCCAAACACGCTTTAAAAGTTCAGACTCAAGTGATTCAATTGAGGAGAATCGGAATGATTCTCTGACGAATGAAGATTCTACTTCAAAAGACGAATTAGAAAATTTGGCCGCGCTGGCGCGAGAAATTTACAAAATGCTTAAACAGCGTTTGGATATAGAACGCGAACGCCGGGGAAATAATTATTCCGGGCGTTTACCTTGGTAAATTTATCTCAGGAATCTACGTCTATATCATAATGCTGGCAGAGGGTTTTGAGTTTTTCTTTGATGAGCGATCGCACATTCTCTGGTGCTACAATCACACAATCTGGTGCATATTGCATTACCTCTCGAATAAACCAAAAAGTACTAGAGACACGCCTCACAACTCGCCGCACTTTTTTTGTATCTGGTAGCCATTCATTAATTTTGTCTTCTGGTTTAGGTTGATACGCAAAGGCTAAACCTGCGAAGAGATACATTTCTACATCTATCTCTGCTAACCCTGAACGCCACTCACCAGCAATAGGTAAAACCGCAGCATCTTGGATACGGTCTAAACGCAAAGACCAATTGTGCTGTAGTTCTTCCACATCCAAATTTCCCTCTGTTTCCTCACACCAACAATCAAGATATTGACGCTTTTCATGTGGTGTAACTTTGGCGTAAAGCACAGTAAAATTCCAGACGTGATGTCTGGCATCTTGATAACTCAGTTGAAAAGGTTGATTGCGTAAGATGTAACGGTCTATTTCTAAACGCCACTGCGGGGGTAAGTTTCCTAAAAAACTTTCGATGTCGGTTCGCAGAGGTATAGGTAGTTCGCTACGTTCAAGTAACAATTGTGCGATTATCTGCGCCTGCTCATTTTGTCCAATGTCTGCTAATACTCGCATTGCTCGGTCAAGCGCACGGATACGCGATTCTGACCAGTCGTTATTTTTACCAATGGTTAATTGATGACGAGCGATCGCTTCTATTAATTTGGAGATATTCGGGCGATCGCCCCACATCATACCAAACTCCAGCGCCAGGTTTTCTAATTCGGCTTTATCGCGTTCTGATACCGATAGCGTTATGGACTGACCTTTTCGACTCATTGAAAATGTCCGTGTACTTTATTCGTAAACTCTCTTGTCAACTTCTATTTTGCATGTCAATATAGTTTTTAACAACCAGTCACGGACACAATATAAGGCATTTGAAAAGAATATAAAAAAAGCCAGAGTCTTGCTCTGGCTAACAAACCCTGATAGGGATTTAGGAGTTCTATTAATGCCTTGATCACATCTTTCCTACAGTTTCAATCCCTGATAGGGATTAGGTTTGAATCTCAAGGCTTCTTAAGTATACATCTTAAAAAAATCTCGTTCAAAATTTTTTTGATTGTATTTTGTTAATCACTTTTTTACTACAGACAATATTCTAGTGCTATATTAATGAGAACCGAAACAAAGCTGTTTCAGTTCACCTATCCTATGTTGAGTGGTATCTCATAGGCTAGCACTGATATGGCTTCTTCGGCGCAAACCTATCAAGGTAATTTCTAATGAAAAACAACCTTCAAGATCGGATGCTTCAACTGATGTCAGATACTTGCTGGCATTCTACAGAGGAGCTAGTAGAAAAAATTAGCCATCGATTTTCTGCAACTATGCACACTCTCAAGAAGCGTGGTTATCAGTTTGATAAACGCCGTATTCAAGGTCAACAGCACGAGTATAGACTGCTCATCAAGCTGAAAGCGATCGCATAAATAATATTTCTCACATATTGGGGGTAGTTACAGCTACTCCCATTTTCTGAAAAAGCCGCTAGTGAGGTCAATAACTATGACCGATGATAATTTGCTGTCTAGAATTTCTATTGACCCAAATATTTATTTTGGTAAACCTTGTATTCGTGAACATCGGATTTGGGTTTCTCTAATTCTTGACCTTTTATCCGCAGGAGAAACAATTGATACCATCCTTGAAGTTTATCCTGGCATAAAAAAAGAAGACATATTAGCTTGTATTGCAGTGCAGAGATGATAAGGAATACTTTTGTAGATTGTTACTAATTTAATTTGAGTAGAGCTATGTCAGACTATCTACACTTTTTAAGTATCTAAGCTAATTTATGAAAATAAAACTCTTTTCCACATGGTCAAAATATTCCCAAACTTCAGTTTCTCATATTAAACTTGTTACCCATCAACAAGAAGTTTGGGATGCTATAAAAAATTATCAAGTTGTCTTTGATACTGCTCTAACTGGTGACGGTAAAACTTTAGCTGCTCTTCTTCCAGCATTTTATGAACGTGAATTAGGACTTGGACAAGGTTTATTTAACTATCCGACAAATGAACTTATTCGCGATCAAGCCAGACAAATAGGAAAATGGAAAAATGAATTTAATATTGATTTACAAATAGGAGAACTCTCAGGAGCTAAATTAGCTTCATATATAAGTGCAGAAGGCTTTAATAAACTGGAAACATTAAGAAACTTTGCTAATGATAATAAGATAGTCGCAACCAACCCTGACATTTTCACTTTAATTCATCGTTTACACTATGATCGCAGAGGGGGTAACAAAGCTCGTTTAGCTGAAACTTGGTTTAATAAATACCGCTATATAGTCTTTGATGAGTTCCACATTTTTAATGCACCACAAATTGCTAATGTTTTGGATGGAATTGCATTTAACAGAGCAAGTTTAGGAGAGCGTTTTGCAGCAAAATTTCTTTTTCTTTCTGCTACCCCAGATAATGTTTTATTGAGAGTGCTTGATAAAGCAGGGATTACCTCAAAAATTATTAAGGGTGAATATGATCATGATTTAAAAAGAAGTGATACTCATCGAAGAATTTTATATGAAGTGGATTTAGATTTAGTTACTTCTGAGCAAAGCAATGGGGGAATTGAAAATTGGGTTTTTGAAAATTTAGAATACATCAAGCAATTCTTTTCTCAATATCCTAAATCTAAAGGACTTATCATTGCTAACAGCGTATTTGCCGCCAAGCGAATAGTCAGAACTTTAGAGAATGCTAATTTGGGCTTAAGCATAGGAGAAAATACAGGTCTCACTGGTGCAAAAATTAGAGAAGATGCAATGAATAAACAATTGATTATTGCAACTTCCACAGTTGATGTAGGTGTAGACTTTGCCATAAATTTTTTAATTTACGAATCTTTAGATGCTGGGACATTTATTCAGCGTTTAGGCCGACTAGGAAGACATGATGGATTTATCACTTACCAAGTAATAGCTTTAGTTCCAAATTGGGTAAAAGATAAATTTTCTGAGTTTTATAGCAATAAAACTGAAGTAGAGAGAGAAACTTTCTTTCAAACTGTTAGGGAGAAAGTATATCAAAAGCCTCAAGAATTTCAGGGATATTTAAGCCGTTGGGGTTGTGTTCTCTCAACAATTAGATATTGTTTTCTTAGTCAACAAAAGGATCAATATCAAACTCTGATTGAGCGTTATTCTCAGGAAGCCACGCGGCTTGTTGGTGCAACTCCCAAATGGTGTAGGCTGAATGAACTCAAAGAACACAAAATTATTATTGAGGATTTGGAAACTTTTCGAGGTGCAGGACAGTTAGATATATGGATTAATGATCCAGATACAAATGCAGTCAGGAGTATTAGTTTATTACGTTTACTTGCAGGATCAGATTTTAAACTTATTTCAGAAGATGAAGCTCAAGAAATTAGTCGAGATTTAAATGAACCCTTTTATCAAAATAATTTGGGATTATATGCACAGATCACACAATACTTAAGTAGCTATGAGCTTGTAGAAGTAACTTTTACAGATTATTTGGATAGGTTAAATCTCAACATGGCACAAGAAAGGAAAGGATTTTTTATCCAGAGTCGCCATAGAGAAATTAAAAAAATAAATGAACAAATTGAATATTTACCTCTTACAACTTGCGTTGCAGACCCTAGTAAATACGATATTAAAGCATTGCGTCGTATTTATAGATTACCTGCGTTATTTGAACTACATAAAGTATTGGATTTGAGTCGTCAACAATATCCTGTAGCTTTTGGTTTAGATGCATTACTTTTAGATAGTCTTCTTTATTGGCAAAAAACTAATGAAATATTTTTTGCAGGAGAGTAAAAAATGATAGATAATTTTGATTGGTTACAGCCTAATGATTATGGTAAACCAGTTATACCGGAAAAAGAGCCTCCGTTAGTAGTTCTAGCATTAGATACTTTGAATAAGGCTGAAGATAAAGTTTTGAGAGATTGGATAGAAAAGGTATTTCCCAATATTCTTGATTACTTCAGCCTCAAGCCAGCAAAAGGAATGAGTTTAGAAGCGGCTGAAAAATTGGCTGTTAATGTAAAACCAGATAAAAAAGACAAGATTCTCACTAAATTAGTTGAACATAAAGACCAAAGTTTAGCTATACACCTTTTAAATGCGGCTGTTGGTGGTTGGACTCTAGTTAAATTAGCAAATTTAGATGAGCTTGAGCAACGGTTATATTTAGCAGCAGTTACTCTGCACGATCTCAACAAAATTGTACTCACGCAATTAGGTAACGTGCGGATGGATGGTAAGGAATGGGATAAATACCATCATTATTTTGATGTTTGGGCTGAAACTTTAGGACTATGGAAATTTATTAGCAGTGAATATTGGCAAGACATAGCTTTTCTTGCTCAAAATGCTGAAGATGCAAGAGGAGCAAATCTGACTCTTGCTAACTTTCAAGAAATCAAATTAGCTCCTGAACACTTGATGGATTTAGCTGAATTTGTTCGGTTTGCTGACTTATTAGCTTCTATGGCTCATCGTCCAGATAGTTTATATCAAGAAAATATTCGGGCAATTGTAAGACGCAGGTTAAAAGATAAATATGTTATTCGCCATCATCGTACTATCGAAAATCGAGGACTATTAACTCAAACAATCCACAATGCAGTATTAGAGAAATCAAGGGAAGTTGGATGGATAGCCTTTTTATTTTTCCCTGATGGCATTACCTACTTTGTACTAAAGGATAGTGAGAAACCAGATTTATCAAACCTTGCAGAAATAGTGCGATCGCACATCTTAAAAACTGCTGCTAAGGGTTTGAATAGTTTAATTTCTCGTCAACCCAAAGGTATTATCAGTTGCAAACCAGATATGAAAGAAGTGGCTGATGTTGAACTTGCAGCAGAAACTCTTATCCGTCAGGTTTTTAATATACTTGGTGAAAAGCGAGCTTCTGTAACTGGTGAGAGGAGAGAAAAAATTAAGTTACTTCCTGAATTAGTAAATTTAGATTGGAATTATCCCGCTAATTTACAGGTAGATAGGTTAGCAGAAGGAGTTAGAGGATTAGTAGACATTCTCAAAGAATACTACGGAGTAAGTGAAGAGAAGGCTATCCAAGCTTTACTTAATGCTTTGGATATGAACGAATATGTAGAAGCTTTACAGCGCATACCTGCTCTTGGTGGTGTACCTCATGGTTGGTATTTTTTAGCTGGTCATTATATCGGTAAAAATGGCAGCTTAAATGATGCTGAACTTGAAAATGTAATGATAAAAGCTATCCGCCAAGTTATCACAGAATGGGGTAAACCAGAACAATTAACACCGTTTGCTTTTCTTGATGCTTATATTGCTCAAGTATTAGATATCAGCGATAGTGATAAACAACATGATTTTGAAAAAGAGTTAAATCGTTACCATCGTAATAAAGCCAATCGCAAACGTGAACCAATATGTGCTGTTTGTAATAGTGCCTTTGATGTACGAGAGGAATTTTCTAGTTATACTAACAAGCGAGTGACTAGCCTTTCTAAAGAGTCTTTACGTGGCATTTGTACAGTCTGTCAAGTAGAAAAACTACTTCGCAGTTATTCTTTACGCCGGAGTTTAGAAGCCGATGATGATCTTGTTTACCTGCATCTTTACCCAGATTATTACTTTACACCAGAAACGGCTCTGATAATGAATCGAGCCTATAAAAGCTTTGCTCAAAATGTATTTTCTGATTTAGATAAAGAATTAGCTAAACATAGTTATAACCCTAAATATATACCTCGTGCAGATGTTTTTAGGGTAGGTGCTGATTCTAAAGAAAATGAGAAGCGGCGACTTGAAAAAGTGGAATATCTAGAAGGACAGATGCACGGTTATTATCTTTTAGGAATTCCAGCATTATTTAAGAAACCAACTGATACAGAGGTATGGCATATACCAGCACTATTAACGCTAATTGCACCTTTAACTTTTGGGGTTAAAGTAGTTGCTAGTCGTTCAACTCTTCCACCATACGACTCAGGAGCAGATTTTAAAGAAACTGCGGTTTTGGATGGTATACATACCTATTGGCAACATAGCATCAGAAAATCTAGTTTCCGCCTTGATGAGTTAACAAATGCTATTCCTGCGGCTTTTGCTGTGTATGCTCTGACATCCCAAGCATACCGTAGTAAGAATTTTCCTGTCTGGAATGCTTTAAATAATGTTTCTCAGTCTTTGGATACTAGCCCTTTATATGTGTTTCACTATGCAGATCGCATCCTTGAAAATATCAAAAAGGAGGAACGCAAGAAAAAAGCAAATCAGCTTAGTGATCCAGCAATTATTGTTGCTAAAAAGTTGCTGAATTATTACCAACTTTTGATTGATTATTATCAAGAAGATAACCCCATGAACATGATTCAATACTTAGTTGATAAATATGCTCGTTTTTATCGAGCTTCAGGTAAGAATTCCTCAGCTTACACAAGACTCCGACCTTTAAACATAGCTGCAAAAGTTATCTTGGAAAGTCAGCCCAATACTTCTGAAGATGATCTGCAATTAATGATAGAAGGTTACTTGTTTTCTCTAGTAGATGGTGTACTAAATAACAATAATGAAGGTTATATCCCATCGGAAGCTGTGAAGGATAAAAACCTGCGTCAAGCTGTTATTGAAGAGTTTGCTAAATACTTTGTCAAAGAAGTATTTAAGAACTATTGTAGGTCTGAAAGATCACTTTTAAGACAAAATATCAATCTTATTCGTCATGCAGCGGAGGCTTGGTATATCAAACAGTACATCAAAAAGCCTGAAGAAAAAGCACAAAAATCAGAAAATAAGGAGTCAAATTAATGTTTGAGCAATACAAAAAACATTTTCAAGAATCTATTCCTCGCATTCCTGGAGCAAAATATGCTCACTTTATAATTCTGCGAGAAACTGACTCTTATGCAGTATTTAAAACAGATGGAGAACTAAATGTAGCCAGAGTTAGAGCCGGAATAAATGCTCCACAAGTAATTAGTCGTTTAGTTCTTTTTAAACGTAAACAAACTACTCCTGAACGTTTAACAGGACGTGAATTATTGCGGCGTTATGAAATCTACAATCATATCAAAACCCAACATAATAAAGACTGTGCTTACAATGAAAATCCTTGCGGAGTTTGTCCTGACTGCGTTATTTATGGTTATGCTGTCGGTAAAGGTGGCGCGGATAATTCTGGTTCGGAGAAATCCAAAGTTTTTATAGATTCAGCTTACGCTGTTCCCAAATATGAAGAGTCCCACGGAACTTTTACGCTGAACGCACCTTATGAAGATGGGACTATGACGCAAGGAACAGACACGACTAACCGTTTCAGTGAACAAGACCATGTATTGCCAGAAGTGCCTTTTCCTAGTGTAGTTACATTACGTGACCCGACACCAAATACTTTTTTATACCTGTTGAATAATTTGTACCGTACCAAACGTTATGGCGCTCAAACCACACGCACTGGACAAATGCGAAATAAGCTTGTGGCGATCATATTTGCTGACGGGGAAATTTTCAGCAATTTGCGATTAACTCAAAAAATTTACGACATTATAGGAGACATTTTACCTCCTTATGGACTTGATTTTCTCAAAAAAGCTACCGAGAAAGCTGTAAATGAATTAATTCAAGAAGACGGAGTTTTTTATGAGTTAATAGCAAAAGAAGCTCTTGTATCTCTTCAAAATGAAGCTCATTCTATTCTTGCAGATGAAGCTAGTTTCCAACAATGGATGAATTCATTGACAGAAGAAACTCTAAACTATGCAAAAGCAGCAGGTGTTCTGAAAGAAGAAAAATCAGAAAATACTAATAGCAGCAGAAGTAGAAGGAATAAAAACAAGACAGATGAAGGGGAGGACTCTTAATGTATGCAAATTTACCGTCTTCTCCTTACCTTGCAAGACCCATTGTATTTTGCTACTCGTGAGTTAGGTAGGCTTTATGTAACAGAGCAATATTTACATAACTATGCTCTGACTTATGCTCTTGGTTTAGCAAAAAGTAGCTATTACGATGCAGAGCATATACCCCATTACGAAAGAGATTTAGAACCTCTCAATCAGCAAGGTATTTATATTACACCTGCACGTCCTTTAGAATCTGCTTATGTGACGCACACCTATAAATTTGCTAATCTCTCTTATCATGTCAAAATGGATAAAATTAGCAAAAATATCCCAACTTTTGGACGTATTAGAGAGTTAAAACCGGAAAGTATATTTGAGTTTTTTGTCATTTGCCAAAAAGAACTCAAATTACCAAAATGGATTCGTTTAGGTAAGTGGATGAGTAAGGCTGAGGTGACAGTTGAACAATTACCTCAACTTCAAACTACTGAAGGTTTATTCACTTGTAAATATCCTTTAAATCCTTTGGATGTGATGTTTACTAATCAAGTAATTAGTTACGATGTGGTAAATATGCCTCCAGTTAGTCTAATTCAAAATGTCCAAATGCGAGGGCAATATTATCAATTTACTGAGATGAAAGACATCAAAATTCCGGCGCGGATGGAGTATCATTTTCGAGGTTAATTATTACGGTAACTCTCCCCACTCGTGAAACACTATCAACAACAACCAAACGCCTTCCCCAGCGACTATCTCAATAACTTGTGGGGAGAAATTCATGCTTGTCCTTATTTTGCTGTCAACAACCTCAACCGCGATTTTGTTGGGACTAAAGGATTTTCTGTGGTATTCAGGCGATCGCACATCTCCACAGTAGAGCAAACATTCCCCTACTTCAAACCTTACCTCGATTTGGCTCTCCAGCCTAACTGTAACGCTTTTTACCTCAACCCCTTACTCCTCAAAGAAGGTTCTCGCGTCGATCCGCATATAGATCGTTCTTTGCGTTCCTACTGCAAAACCGTTGAACCACCTACCTTTGTCAGCGTTCTCTACGTGCGCGTACCAGACAATATGGAAGGGGGTGAACTGGTACTCAAATCACACAAACGCCAATTGGGACAAATTAAGCCGCAGATGAACACCTTACTCTACTTTCAAGGTGATTTAACTCATTCTGTCAACGCTGTGAAAACCCCTGGAAATCGCCTGAGTTTAGTTTGCGAACAGTATACTTTAAGCGATGCTGAACTCGTAGAAATACCAGAGTTTACAGTAGAGTCTAGAGTTGCTCAATCTACAGCAAAAAAACGCAAGTAATTTTTTTGACTTTTGCCTTTTGACTTTTAACTTTTAAAGTATGCCCCACAGTCTAGTTCTTAACCTGCTTCCTCAGTTGCAGATTCCACAGCAGTATCTCACAGGTAGACATTTACACGCTCTATTTTTAACCCTTGTCAGTTCTGTAGATCGAGAATTAGGCGATCGCTTACATGATTCTACCGCAGACAAAGCCTTCACCCTCTCCCCCTTACAAATTAGTAGAACTAACTCCCCCATTTTGAAGGGAGGATCTAAATTACAGTGGGAACATCAAAAACCAATCCCCGCCGGAACTTCCTGCTGGTGGCGTATCTCTTTATTAGATGACACACTTTTTGGTAAGTTAACGCAACTATGGCTAAATCTCCATCCTAATCACCCTTGGCATCTTGGCCCGGCTGACTTGTATATTACCAGCATTCAAGGCACACCCCAATCAACCCAACCTTGGGCAAATGCTTGCACCTACAGCCAATTGTACGAAGAAGCTAGTGAAACTGAACGTTCTTTTAACTTTACCTTCGCCACACCCACCGCCTTCCGCCAAGGACAATATGATACTACCCTTCCTACCAGAGAATGCGTTTTCAATTCTCTACTTTCGCGGTGGAATAAATATAGCGGTATAGAATTTTCTTCTATTGCTCTTGAATCAATATTTCCTTCTTTTGTGAACATCCACACAGAAATATTAGCCGACTCTCGCAGCAAATTTATTGGCATTATTGGCGAAGTTAATTATCGAATATTAGGTGAACTTGAACCCATACAAATTAAGCAAATCAACGCTTTAACTAACTTTGCATTATACGCAGGAGTTGGACGGAAAACAACAATGGGTTTAGGTATGATGCGTCGAATTTGAGAAAAGAAGCTAGGGAATAAATTCTTCTCTCTGCGCCTCTGCGTGAATAAATCAAATCCACAACTTACTCAGCCATAAATTATGAACGATATCGAATATGTTCCGATCGCAGCATTAAACCAATATGCTTACTGTTCGCATCGCTGCTGGCGGATGTTTTGTGCAGGCGAATTTATTGATAACCAATACACAATCGAAGGCACAAGTTTACACGATCGCGTCCATACTGTAGGCGAAGGACAGCGAGAAGAAACTGAGCAAATCCGGGCGATTTGGTTGAAATCAGATAAATACAAACTGATTGGCAAAGCAGATTTAGTTGAATTAGAAAACGGTGAATGCTATCCCATCGAATACAAACGCGGACGCAAAGGTGAATGGGATAATGATGAATTGCAAGTCTGCGCTCAAGCCTTGTGTTTAGAAGAAATGACAGGCAAATCTATTAACACTGGCTATATTTATTATGCCCATTCTCACCAACGCCAATTAGTAGAAATTGACGCAGAATTACGGCAAAGTGCGATCGCCACAATTGAAGCCGTCCAAATGCTATTATTTACAGGCGCAATGCCCAAAGCCATCAAAACAACACGCTGTGATGGATGTAGCCTATCTCCTCAATGCCTACCCCAATCAGCCGACAAAGTAAAACGCTATCAAGAAGCAAGCTAAACCCTCCGCGAAACTCTGCGAAAACTCCGCGCCACTCTGCGTTAAAAAACTCTCTTTCACCCTCTCATAAGGAAACAATCATGGGTACAGTTTACATCACCCAAGAAGATGCCTTCATTGGCAAAATTGATGAACGTCTCAGCGTCAAATTCGAGAAAAAGATAATTTTAGATGTACCACTAATCAAAATAGATGGTGTAGTGGTTTTAGGACGCGCTACAGTTTCCCCCGCCGTCATTTCCGAACTTTTAGAACGTAGTATTCCCGTAACATTCTTGACAGAAAATGGTCGTTATTTAGGACGCATAGAACCTGAAGTAACTAAGAACATATTTGTCCGAAAAGCCCAATGGCAAGCCGCAGGGGAATCAGCCCAAGCAATTCACGCTGTCCAAGGATTTGTACGTGGTAAATTGAAAAATTATCGTCAGATTCTTACTCGTCGCCAACGAGAATGTCCAGACATAGATTTATCTAAGAAGATTACACAATTAGAACAAGCGATCGCACCCATTGATACAACTCACAACATCAACTCATTACGTGGTTTAGAAGGTGCTGGTAGTGCAGCTTATTTTGGTTGCTTTAATCAACTAATTAAGAATGCAGAATTTCAATTTTCTCATCGCCTGCGTCGTCCGCCAACAGATCCGGTGAATTCCCTACTCAGTTTTGGCTACTCCTTATTGCGCCATGATGTACAGGGGGCAATTAATATAGTTGGGTTTGATCCATATTTAGGATATCTGCATTGCGATCGCTATGGTAGACCCTCTCTAGCCCTAGATTTAATGGAAGAATTTCGCCCTCTAATAGTAGATGCAATAGTTTTATCTACCTTAAATAAGCAACTGCTAACACCCGCAGATTTTGTCACCGAACCCTTAAGCGGTGCAGTTTCCCTTACACCCGAAGGACGAAAAACATTCTTGCGCCTGTACGCACAGAAAAAACAATCTGAATTTAAACATCCTGTCATGGGGCGCAAATGCACTTATCAAGAAGCTTTTGAACTACAAGCGCGGTTATTGGCGAAATATCTCATGGGTGAAACAGAAAAATATCCACCACTGGTTTTGAAATAGGTGACAGGTTAGAGGTTAGAGGTTAGAGGTTACAGGGGGAAGGTCTTAGTGAAAGACAATTTAAAAAAGAAAGTTGTTGTATCTTACGATGTCCCGGAAGACAAACGTCGCACCAAAATTCACAAAATCCTGAAGTCTTATGGACAGTGGGTGCAGTATAGCGTTTTTGAGTGCCAGCTTACCGAGACTCAATATGCCAAATTGCGATCGCGTTTGCACAAATTAATTAAACCAGACACCGACAGCATCCGCTTTTATTTTCTCTGTGCTTGCTGTTTTGATAAAATTGAACGCATCGGTGGTGAACAACCCCGCGACGAAACCATTTTCTTTGCTTAATGCGCGGATGGGTAAATATCGAAATTAAGTTCGTTTAGTGAATAAAATGGGTAACTTGAGTAAGTAACATCAGGAAATATATTTATGCTCATGTTACTTTTCAAAATTGGTAATGAACGATATGTGATCGCCTCTCAAGAGGTTATCGAAGTTATACCAATGGTTTTACTCAAAACTTTGCCACACACACCAGAACACATAGCTGGTGTATTTAACTACCGTGGTCGCATTGTACCAGTCCTCAATTTATGCCAATTGATGCAGAGTAAACCCTGTAATGATAACTTGAGTACGCGAGTTATATTAGTTAAATATTGTAGAGGTAATCATACTCAACATATTTTAGGTTTGATGGCAGAACAGGTTGTAGAAACATTGCATCTATCTGAAAGTGAGTTGGTTGATTCTCACTTTCAGATAGATGCAGTGCCATACTTAGGCAAAATGCTCTTAGATAAACAAGGGATGATTCATTGCCTTCAAATTGAAGACTTGTTATCTGAAACCGAGCTAATACATTTCTTGTCAGAAAATCTTTTAAACACAGCTATTTAGATTAGTTGAAAGACAGGAATAATGGCGCAATCTGTCATCGAAGCTTTACTAAAAAGCAAAATTGGTTTAGATGTTAACTCAATTGGTTCTCGTGCGATCGCTAGTGCTATTTATCAAAGAATGGTAAATTGTGGTATATCGCAGATGTCCAGCTATTTAGGCTATTTGCAAGATTCTCCACAAGAATGGCAAGCACTAATTGATAGCGTGACTGTACCAGAAACTTGGTTTTTTCGGGAGCCGGAATCATTTGCGTTGCTCAAAAGTTATGTATTATCAGAATGGTTGCCACAAAACTCCCAAAAAGTGTTGCAGGTTTTGAGTGTACCTTGCGCCACAGGTGAAGAACCATATTCAATTGCGATCGCTCTCTTAGAAGCCGGATTAACATCTGCTCAATTTCGTATAGATGCTGTTGATATTAGCCAAAAATGCTTGTTAAAAGCCCAAAAAGCAATTTACGATAAATACTCCTTTAGGGGTAGTAATTTTGAGTTTCATGAGCGCTATTTTCAATCTATAAATTCAGAATATTATCTGCAAGAATCAGTCAAAAAATCAGTCAATTTTATCAACGGCAATTTAGCAGATCCGCATTTTTTAGTTAATACACAAGTTTATGATGTAGTTTTTTGTCGTAACTTATTAATTTACTTTGATCACCAGACTAAAGAACAAACTCTTCACATTTTAGAAAGGTTAATAGTTGCAGGCGGATTATTATTTGTTGCCTCTGCTGAAGCTGCATTACTGATGAAAACTCAGTTGGTATCTGTGCGGCATTTTTCTGCGATCGCCTATCAAAAGTTAATTAAACCCCACAATTTTGAGCAAGAAAATTATACTAATTATCAATCAACAATTTATTCTCAGTTACCAACCCAAACCTCCACAGAAATTCCTATCAAGAATAAGGCAGAAATTTATTACCAGACACCAATAAAAGCAAACAACTTCAACACCAACTTATTAGACCTAGCAAAAACTGCGGCTAATCAAGGACGCTTAGAGGATGCAGTAAAACTATGCAACGACTACCTCAATCAAAATCAAATGAATGCTGAGGCTTATGTTCTGCTGGGTGAAGTGCAGCAAGCAATGGGGCAGAATGAGCAGGCTATACAATCTTTTCGGAAAGCAATTTATCTACAACCTAATCATGAAGCAGCATTGACTCATTTAGCATTACTCAAAGAACAGCAGGGAGATAGGGCTGGTGCTAGTTTACTTTGGCAGCGCATCTACAGATTACAACGTTAAAAAAACTACCTTAACCTACATTCTGTAAGATTATGACTGCCATCGAATTATATTGAGAAAAATTTACTTTTATTTAAGTAAATTAATAAGCTTTACCAAAATTTAAATATATTAATTGTTACTTTGGTTTTGAATTTGGGAATTTTAGTATTTGTGAGCTTTGATAGTTTTAATATGAGTCTCTGACTATTTATCTAATGCCTATTTTTATTTTTTATTTGTAAAATAAAAATATTTTAGACTAATACTTTTATTTATATTATTAAGCTTACACTTCCTCATTATTAAATTTAAAAAACTAAAAATGTTAGATAACTGGAAACTCAAAGACAGAACATTATTAGGATTTTGTATACCCACAGTTTTGATTTTTGTGTTTAGTGTCATAGTTTATGCCACTAGCAATCAGACAAGAATCATCTATAGACAAGTAGGAAGATCAAACGAAGCAATTATCGGCACAAATGATATGGCTTTGAGCATAGCTAATATGAATTTGGCAATTCGGCGATATTTATTTGATCCACAAAAACATCAGGATGCCCTGGAGAGATACAGAATTTTTCACAAAAGTTTTCAGGATGGCTTCAATCGCTCATCTAATGTGATTGAAGATAAATTACAAAATCAAAGATTACAAGTAATGCAAAATATGTTGGAGGAGTTTGATGGTTTAGTTAAGCTTACAATTACAACTCCAAATTTTGAGAAAAATAAAGACTTAATCAATCAATATCTCGAAAAATCCAGAGATATGGCAGATAAGTTTCGGCAAATAAATGAGGAGTTTGCTAATCGACAAAAAGAAATGATGAAGCAACAGATAGAAGGGACAAAAATTATGCTCAACTTGATGAGCTTATTAGCAGTGTTGGTAACACTTTCGACTGTGGCGATCGCCGTTTTTGTCACTGCTGTAATTTCTAAGTCTTTAGGCAACAGAGTTGAAACTGCTGTAACTATAGCAAATCAGATTTCTACTGGTAATTTAACTTCCTCTTTGGCGGAGAGTGACTTTAATACTAAAGATGAAATTGGACAAATTTTGGCATCTTTTAAAACTATGCTGCAAAAGCTAAATACCTTGATTCGTCAAGTCCAAAGCTCAGGTATTCAAGTTACCACCTCTGCTACTCTTGTCGGTGCTGCGGGCAAACAATTAGAAGCAACACTGACAGAACAAGTAGCATCAACAAATCAAGTGACAGCCACAGCCAAAGAAATCGCCGCCACATCCCAAGAACTAGTCAACACAATGGAACAAGTGGTCACAATGTCGCAAACGACAACCAGCGCCGCCAACACCAGTCAAAAAGATTTGCGGCAAATGGAAACTAGTATGCGTCAATTGGCACAAGCAACAAATATCATCGCCAACAGATTGGGCATGATCAGCGAAAAAGCGAACAACATCAACAATATAGTCCTGACAATTACCAAAGTTGCCGACCAAACCAATTTGTTATCGTTAAACGCCGCCATCGAAGCGGAAAAAGCTGGGGAATATGGTCTAGGCTTTGCCGTGGTCGCTAGAGAAATTCGCAGATTAGCCGACCAAACCGCAGTGTCCACCCTAGATATAGAACAGATGGTCAAACAGATGCAGTCTTCTGTATCGACAGGGGTGATGGAAATGGACAAATTTGCCGCGGAAGTTGGACGCAGTGTGACAGATGTCAGCAATATTAGTATGCAGATTGGGCAAATTATTCAGCAAGTACAAGATTTAAATCCCTATTTTGCATCGGTGAACAAGGGAATGGAAATGCAGTCACTAGGAGCGCAACAAATTAGTGAAGCAATGGTGCAGTTAAGTAGTACCTCAGTCCAGACTACTGATTCACTCAGGGAAATTAATCAGGCGATCGCCCAACTTAATCAAGTTTCTCGTGGCTTACGTCAAGAAGTTTCTATCTTCAAAGTCAAAAGCGATGATTCTGCATCCTTCACGCCAGTTGATGCAGCAGCTTAACCAAAAGGCAAGGGGAAAAATAACAAATGACTATTGACCATTGACTTATGACCACTCAAGTTGAAAGTTGTTGGAATGTAATTGGGATTGAAGGCGATCGCACTTGTGCGGAATTAGCTACACATGCTCATTGTCGCAATTGTCCAGTTTACTCGGCGGCTGGTCGCTACCTACTAGAACGCCCAACGCCAGAAAAATATCGTCATGAGTGGACACAATTACTGGCGGAATCTCCCACGGAAAAAAATTCCCATCTACCTACATACGCTTTGCGGACAAAGGAAACTTTGACAGTTGTGATTTTTCGTTTACATCAAGAATGGCTGGCGCTACCGGCGCAGGTTTTCAAAGAAACCACGCCTCCGAGTGTGATTCATACCCTACCCCATCGACAAAACCAAGTCTTACGCGGATTAATCAATATTCGTGGGGAATTGCTGTTGTGTGTTTCCTTAAGCCACTTGTTGAATATCGAATCTGGCGATACTCCCCGACAAGGATTGAGTCCAGTATCACATTCTCGCATGGCCGTCATTGAAAAGGCGGGTAACGCTTGGGTATTTCCGGTTGATGAAATATATGGTGTTCACCGATTTCATCGTCGGGAATTACGCGACGCTTTTAAAAGGCTCACCCAAACCACCCAAACTTACACTAAAGGGTTATTTTCCTGGCAACCTTTAAATTTCCCGACATCCCACACTGTTAGCTATTTGGATGATGAACTCTTATTTACCAGTTTGGCGAGGAAAGCGCAGTAATGATAGAAGACTCCGATCTCAGCCAAATGTCTTTGTTGGATTTATTCAACATGGAAGTCAAAACCCAAGTTGTGGTGCTAAATAACTGTTTGTTGGCCCTAGAAACTAACCCTGATCCCAAATCAGAGTTAGCAGCCTTAATGCGGGCAGCCCATTGTATCAAAGGCGCTGCCAGAATTGTCCAAATTGAACCAGCTGTCACCCTAGCCCATGTGATGGAAGATTTTTTTAGTGGGGCGCAAGTTGGAAAAGTTAATTTAACAGCGGATTGCGTTGATCTGTTGTTGCAAGGGGTCGATATGCTGCAAAACATCGCCGACAACCCCAATTTGCAACAAGGGAATCATCCTCATATTCAATCTTTAGTGAGTGCGATCGCCAATATTTCAAATGCTGTAACTATCCCGGCAATTATTCCCCAAGTCAAGATTCTACAGCCAACACCCCAGAGAGAATCGCTACAACCAGAAATCACACCAGAAGCATTAGTGAGTACGCAAAACCGCACAGTGCGAGTTAGTACAGATAATCTCAATCGCTTGATGGGATTAGCGGGAGAAACAATAGTTGCCAATAAGTGGTTAGAATCATTTACCGACTCATTTTTGCAAGTCAGAGCTAATCAAATCGAGTTATCCCAGCTTGTTACTAAGTTACAAGAACTATTAAGCGATCGCCAAATTGATCAACACATTCAAGAACATTTAAGTACCGTACATCAAAAAAGCAGCGAATGTACGCATTTAATTAGCGATCGGCACAACGAATTAGAATCATTTTCGCAACGTTTTGGCAACCTTGCTCATCGCTCCTATCGAGAAGTCATTGCCACGCGGATGTGTGCTTTTGCTGAGGGTTCGCAAGGGTTTCCGCGTATGGTACGCGACCTCTCTCGGCAGTTGGGTAAACGCGTCAAGCTCGAAATCAAAGGTAAGTCTACCTTGGTAGATCGAGATATCCTTGAGCGATTGGAAGCGCCCTTAACTCAACTTCTCCGTAATGCCGTTGATCACGGGATAGAATCTCCGCCAGAACGATTAGCTCAAGGTAAACCAGAAGAAGGCACAATTGTGATTGAAGTTGTCCATCGTGCGGGGATGCTATTGATCACTGTCTCTGATGATGGACAGGGAATTGATATCGAGTTTTTGCGTCAGGAAGTTGTCAAGCAACAACTAGTCAACGCAGATATGGCAATTCAACTGACCGAAGCTGAATTAATGGAATTTCTGTTATTACCAGGATTTTCTACCACACAAACAATCACGGAAATTTCTGGACGGGGTGTAGGTTTAGATATTGTCCATAATACAGTGCAGGAAGTTGGCGGTACTGTACGGGCAGTTTCCCAACCAGGAAAAAGTATGAGTTTGTACTTGCAGTTACCCATTACCCTATCTATCGTTCGTACCTTGTTAGTTGAGATTGGGGATGAACCTTACGCCTTTGGGTTAACAAGAATTGAGCAAGTGCTGATGTTAGCTAAATCAGATATTGCTACCTCAGAAAATCGCCCGTTTTTCTTGCTAGACAACCAACCCGTAGAGTTAATTTCCGCCCGTCAAGTTTTAGAGTTACCCGCATCTGTGGTCAATCCCGACTCACTAGCAGTAGTTGTGATTAGCGATCGCCTCAATCATTATGGATTAGTTGTTGACCGATTTATCGGCGAATACACTTTAGTTGTCCGGCCTTTAGATCCGCGCCTGGGTAAAGTTCCCAACATTAGCGCCGCCGCCCTCATGGATGATGGTTCTCCTGTTTTGATTATCGATGTCGAAGATTTAGTCCGTTCTATTGCCAAAGTTGTTGCGAGTGGCCAACTTAGTCAGATAAATCAAGCGAAGCGGCAGACATCAACCAAAACTTACAAGCGAATATTAGTAGTTGATGATTCTATTACCGTCCGGGAAATGGAACGCAAACTTTTAGAAAATCACAGTTATCAAGTTGATGTGGCAGTTAATGGAATGGATGGTTGGAACGCAGTGCGCGGCAGTGATTATGACTTAGTAATTACAGATATTGATATGCCCCGAATGAACGGCTTTGAACTCACCCATCACATCAAAACTCATGCTAAGTTAAAACAGATACCCGTAATTATTGTCTCTTACAAAGACCGCCAAGAAGACCGAATTCAAGGCTTGGAAGCAGGTGCAGACTACTATCTCACCAAAAGCAGCTTTCATGATGACACTTTATTACAAGCCGTAATTGACTTAATTGGTCAAGGATGAGTAATGAGAATTGCCATTGTCAACGATATGCGGATAGTGGTAGAAGCCTTGCGACGGATGTTAGCCACAATGCCGGAGTATGATTTGGCTTGGGTTGCCTACGATGGTGCAGAAGCTGTTAGCAAATGTGCTGTTGATACCCCTGATTTAATTTTGATGGATGTTTTGATGCCTTGTATGGATGGAGTGGAAGCCACAAGGCAAATTATGAGTCAGTCGCCTTGTGCGATTATCATCGTCACGGCTAATGTGAATTTGTATGCGGCTAATGTTTTGGAAGCCATGACCTATGGGGCGCTAGATGCCATCAATACACCTGCTGAGGGTAGTACAGGTCTATTAAAGAAAATTGCCACCATCGCCAAATTAATTGGCAAATCTCCCCAACTGCGAACAGCCAAAAAATCTAGACTTTTCTCCAAATTATTACCACCACTCATTGTCATTGGTGCTTCCACTGGCGGCCCCCAAGCCTTGGTGAAGATTCTCGCGCAATTTCCTCAAAATTTTCCAGCCGCTGTAGTGATTGTGCAGCATTTAGATGCTCAGTTTGCGCCTGGTTTTGCAACTTGGTTGAATGAACAAATTCTCTTACCTGTGGAAATAGCCAGTATAGGTTCTAGACCGCAACCAGGAAAAATTCTCTTGGCTGGGACAAATCATCATCTCGTTATGAGTTCTAACTTGAGTTTTGACTATGATGAACAACCATCCAATTGTCTCTATCGGCCATCGATTGATGTCTTATTTAAAAGTGTGGCAGATCATTGGATGGAGCAAGGAATTGGGGTGTTGCTGACTGGGATGGGAAAGGATGGCGCTCAAGGTTTAAAACTTTTACGCGAAGCAGGCTGGCACACAATTGCTCAAAACCAAGAAACTTGCATTGTTTATGGGATGCCAAAAGCAGCGGTAGATTTAAAAGCTGCCGTGGAAGTTTTGCCAGTTGAGGCGATCGCTCATGCTTGTACCAAGATATTACGGATATCTGCAAATTGAGCTAAATAAAATGAGTTTTACTATAGTAAATTCACTGTTTTTATTGCGGGAATATACTTAATTCAGTTCATTTTTAATTATATGAATTGAGTTTTTTCAGGTCTTAATATTAGATTATTTATATCTAAAGTCATATTCACATTTATTTGTATTAAGTTATAATAAGTTAACAATAAAATTATCTATAAAGACTTTTTTACTTAATTAACTATTGCATTAACCAGCTAGATAGCTTCACTTTTGTAGACAGAAAATACAAATGTTATTACCTCAATTAAGTATGCAGTTAACATCATCAGAACGAGTTAGTGAATTAAAGTTGCACACAGAAAATGTCAAAATTTTATTAATCGATGATCAGGCAATATTTGGTGAAGCAATCAGTAGAATGATTGCTAACGAAACAGATATTACTTTTAATTACCTTAGCGAACCATCAGCAGCACTACAAAACGCCATTGCCCTGGAGCCAACGGTGATTTTGTTAGATTTAATCATGCCGGAAATAGATGGTTTAATGCTGCTGCGTTGGTTTCGTTCTCATCAATCAACTCGTGAAATTCCCATAGTCATGCTATCCAGCAAGGAAGAACCAATCCTCAAAGCAGAAGCCTTTGCTGCGGGAGCTAATGACTATCTAATCAAATTACCAGATGCCATTGAATTAATTGCTCGCATTCGTTATCATTCCAAAGCTTATAACAACCTCAAAGCCCTCTCAACTGCTACTGCAACAGCCAAACTCCAAGCACAAGAACTAGAAACTACTCTTCATAAGTTGCAAACAACTCAAGTGCAACTAATTCAAACAGAAAAAATGTCTAGTTTGGGTAGGATGGTTGGCGGTTTAGCCCATGAAATCAATAATCCCATTAGTTTTATTCACGGCAATTTTCATTATCTCCACGAACATATTCATACTCTTTTAAAGTTGATAGAATTGTATCAAAAAGAGTATCCTGAAGCTCAAAAATTCATGGAAGATGAAGTTGGTGATATTGACCTAGACTTTATCATTGAAGACTTTCAAAAAATTCTCTCGTCCATGAGAATAGGCACTGATCGAATTAAAGAAATTGTCCTGTCTTTAAGAAACTTTTCTCGGCTTGATCAAGCTGAGAAAAAAGCTGTAAATATTCATGATGGCATTGAAAGTACTCTATTTCTGTTAAATCATCGGCTAAAACAAGAAATAGAAATAATCAAAGACTATGGAAAGTTACCACTGGTGGAATGTTACCCAGCACAATTAAATCAAGTATTCCTTAATATTATTAATAATGCTATAGATGATTTATTATACAATAAAAAGTCTGAGGCTCAAAAGCAAATTATTATTAAAACTGAAATCACTGAAGCACAAACTATCAAAGTTAGTATTATCGATAATGGTTCTGGAATTGAACCAGAAATCCACAGCAAAATATTTGACCCATTTTTTACCACAAAACCTATTAATAAAGGTACAGGGTTAGGTTTAGCAATTAGCTATCAAATTATTGAAAGTCATCATGGCAGTATTTCTGTCAATTCTCAACCTGGTGATGGCGCAGAATTCATCATCGAAATTCCCATCAGTATCAATAGTTAATCGCAGAATTTCTCCCAAAACTAAAATTGTGCCAATTATCAGCCGTGTATGAGACTGAGCATTGACACAATTATTCGGGAAATGTTGAATCAGTTCAACCGAAGATACCAGCAAAGAAGTCAAGGGTTTCCTTTAGAGCTTTGATGAATATGTCGATTTCTTCACGGGTATTGTAGAAAGAAAAACTCACCCGTGCAGTTCCTGGCAAATCTAAATAACGGTGTAATGGTTGGGTGCAGTGATGTCCAGAACGGATAGCAACGCCTTCTTGATCTAATAATGTAGATAAGTCGTTAGGATGGACATCTCCGGCTGTGAATGCAGCTAAAGCGGCTCTACCTTCTCCGTTAGCATCGGGTTTAGGGCCGTAAATCCGAATTTGGGGGATTTTTTCTAATTGTTGGAATAAATAAGCGGTTAACTCGGCTTCGTAAGCATGAATTTTATCCATACCAATACTTGATAGATAGTCTATCGCAGCACCGAGGGCGATCGCTTCCCCAATAGCAGGTGTCCCGGCTTCAAATTTATGGGGTAATTCAGCATAAGTAGAATGATCTAAATACACCTCTGCAATCATTTCTCCACCACCAAAAAATGGTGGCATAGCTTCCAACAATTCCAGCTTGCCATATAAAAAGCCTATCCCCGTTGGCGCACACATTTTATGTCCAGAAGCCACCAACCAATCGCAGCCGATGTCTTGAACATCGACTTTCATGTGAGGCACACTTTGACAAGCATCAACTAAGAATTTCGCACTGTATCTGTGAGTAATATCAGCAATTTCTTTCACTGGGTTAATACAACCCAAAGTGTTAGAAACATGCACAATTGACACCAGTTTTGTTTTCTCAGAAATCAGTTGTTTAAACTGTTCCAAATCCAAAGTTTCTTCTGGTGTTAGTCCAACAAATTTCAGTACTGCACCAGTTTTTTGCGCTACAAATTGCCAAGGCACAATATTGCTGTGGTGTTCCATCACCGACAGAATAATTTCATCACCGGGATGTAGATTATTCATTCCCCAGCTATAAGCAACTAAGTTAATTGCTTCGCTGGCGTTGCGGGTATAGACAATTTCTTGACGAGATGCAGCATTAATAAATTTGGCAATTTTATCGCGTGCTGCTTCATAAGCATCTGTCGCTTTAGCACTCAAGGTATGAGCGCCGCGATGCACATTGGCATTGTACTGCTCGTAATAATTCCGCAAGGCATTTAATACAAGCAAAGGTTTTTGTGATGTCGCCGCATTGTCGAGATAAACCAAAGGTTTACCGTTGACTTCCTGGTGTAATATCGGGAAGTCAGCGCGGACTTTATCGGCGAGGGTTTTGGTAGCTGTAAAAGTCATTGGTAGTTAGTCAAGTGTCATTTGTCAATAGTCATTAGTCATTTTTTAGGGACTTAAAGCTAGTGACGGTGTTTAGTAATATGTCTCTCAGGGAAGCAATAGGAACTTTGTTGATGATTTCGGCAGCGAAGGCGTTAATTAATAAATTCCGCGCTGCATTTTCATCAATTCCCCGGCTTTGCAAATAGAAGATTTCATCATCTTCTAACTGACTCACAGTTGCACCGTGAGCGCATTTGACATTATCGGCGGTAATTTCTAATTGAGGCTTGGTATCTACTCGCGCCTTTGACGATAGTAGTAAATTGCGGTTTAACTGAGCAGCATCAGTTAACTGTGCTGGTTTAGGTACAAATACTTTACCATTGAACACTGCATGAGCGCGATCGCCAACGATACATTTGTGCAATTGTTCACTTTTACCATAAGGATAATTGAGAGCGATCGCACTGTGAGTGTCCGCTACTTGCTTCCCAGATATCATCGCCAAACCGTTGAGAGTTGTTTCAGTTTGCTCACCAGTTTGCAAAATCTCTAAATTGTGCCGCGATAACTTTGCACCTAAACTCAAAGCATTACAGGTATAGCGACTGTAACGAGCTTGGTTAACCGCCGTCTTACCGATGTGAAACGCCTCTGCGCCTTCTAGCTCAACCCTAGTATGATTTACCGCAGCATTCTCTCCAACCCAAACTTCCGTCACCGCATTGGTAAAGTAAGTTCCACTCGCCGCAAGCTTCGTAAACTCCTCCACCAAAGTCACCTGCGAACCAGTTTCCGCCACCACCAAACAACGCGGCTGAGAAATAGTCGCCGTCTCGCGAGCAACCGAAATAAACAGCAGATGAATAGGTGTATCAACTACGACATTTTTACTCACCCATACAACTGCTGCATCCGTTAAACCAGCAGTGTTGAGAGCTGTGAAGACTTCCAAAGCGCCCTCAGCTTGAGCGAGATATTTGCGGATGCGATCGCCTTCAACTGTTAAACCAGTTAAATTACCTACAACAATACCATCTGGTAAGTTAACAGCAGATAACTCCGGCGCATAAACACCATTAACAAACACCAATCGATTATCAGTTAGACAAGTTACCTTTAATGCTTCTATATCATTAACTGGCTGTGCTTTCTGGAATTCCACACCCCGCAACTCAGACAAATCAGTAAACCGCCATTCTTCCTCGCGGGTGGTGGGGATAGTTGAGTGACGTACCCAGTTTGCAGCTTGTTGGCGTAATTCCTGTAACCCCTCCGCTTCAGTTACACTTACTTGATTTAACAACCCAGTCAAATAAGCATCTCTATCTAACAGAGAAGACACCAAACTGACTGCATCCGAGTTAGGAATAGCACTAGGAGAAACTTGAATAGACATTACACACCCACCTCAACAGCACTTTCCTCCAAAATCCAGTCATAACCGCGCGACTCCAATTCCAGCGCCAGTTCCTTACCGCCACTGGTGAGAATTCTGCCCCGCGCCATCACATGCACAAAGTCCGGCACAATATAATTCAACAGACGTTGGTAGTGGGTAATCATAATCGTCGCATTGTCTGGATTAGTCAGCTGATTCACCCCATGCGCGACAATTTTTAGTGCATCAATATCTAAACCAGAGTCTGTTTCATCCAGAATTGCCAACTTTGGTTCTAATAGCGCCATTTGCAGAATTTCATTCCGCTTTTTCTCACCACCAGAAAACCCTTCATTCACACTCCGACTGAGGAAAGCCGCATCCATCTTCACAACTTCCAACTTTTCCTCAATCAAATCATCAAAATCAAACGCGTCTACCTCTTCCAACCCCTGCGCCTTGCGCCGAGAATTGTAAGCCACCCGCAAGAAATCCAAATTGCTCACACCAGGAATTTCTAACGGATACTGAAACGCCAAAAACACCCCAGCCCTAGCCCGTTCTTCCGGCTCCATTTCCAACAAATTTTGTCCTTGGAAAATCACCTCACCGCCAGTCACCGTATAAGCCGGATGTCCTGACAACACCTTAGAAAACGTACTCTTTCCCGAACCATTCGGCCCCATAATTGCATGAATCTCTCCAGCGCGAACCTCCAAATTCACACCCTTAAGAATCGGCGTACCACCAACCTCAGCGGTCAAATCCTTCACCGACAGCACAACTGCACTATTTTCAATAATCATCTTCTCTCTCTCTTCTCTCTCTTCTCTTCTCTCCGCGCACCTTAGCGCATACCTTAGCGCCACTTTGCGTTTAAAACCTAACCCACACTACCTTCCAACTTCAGACTCAACAACTTATCAGCCTCCACCGCAAACTCCATTGGTAGCTGATTAAACACATCCTTACAGAAGCCGCTAATCATCATCGAAATCGCATCTTCCGCCGAAATGCCCCTTTGAGCAAAGAAAAATAGCTGATCTTCGCCAATTTTAGAAGTCGAAGCTTCATGCTCAACTTTCGCTGTATTATTTTGAACTTGAATGTAAGGGAAAGTATTAGCGTGGGCATTATCCCCAATTAACATCGAGTCGCACTGAGAATAATTTCTCGCCCCTTCAGCCTTTGGATTTACCTTCACTAAACCCCGGTAACTGTTACTAGAATTACCTGCGGAGATTCCTTTAGAAATAATCGTACTGCGAGTATTTTTACCAACATGAATCATCTTCGTCCCGGTGTCGGCTTGCTGCATATTATTTGTCAGCGCCACCGAGTAGAACTCACCCACAGAGTTATCACCCACCAACACACAGCTAGGATACTTCCAAGTAATAGCTGAACCAGTTTCTACCTGCGTCCAAGAAATTTTAGAATTTACACCTTGACACAAGCCGCGCTTGGTAACAAAGTTGTAAATACCACCTTTACCGTTAACATCGCCAGCGTACCAGTTCTGCACGGTAGAGTATTTGATTTCTGCGTTATCCAGAGCCACCAGTTCAACTACTGCGGCGTGGAGTTGGTTGCTGTCATACATTGGTGCGGTGCAACCTTCCAAGTAAGAAACATAGCTACCTTCTTCGGCGACAATCAAAGTCCGTTCAAATTGTCCCGTATCGCCAGAGTTGATGCGGAAGTAGGTAGACAGTTCCATTGGGCATTTCACGCCTTTAGGAATGTAGACAAAAGAACCATCACTGAATACGGCGGCGTTTAATGCAGCAAAATAATTGTCAGCGATGGGAACAACGCTACCCAAATATTTTTTGATTAATTCTGGATGTTCCCGCAGGGCTTCAGAAATAGAACAGAAGATAACGCCATCTTTAGCTAATTTTTCTTTGAAAGTTGTAGCGACGGAAACACTATCAAAAATTGCATCTACCGCCACGTTTGCGAGGCGCTTTTGTTCAGAAAGGGGAATACCCAGCTTTTCAAAGGTTTCCAGTAGTGTCGGATCTACTTCGTCCAAGCTGTTGAGCTTTTCTTTCTTTTGCTTCGGCGCAGAGTAGTAAATGATATCCTGATAATTAATTGGTGGATATTTGACGTTAGGCCAGGTTGGTTCCGTCATTTTTTGCCACTGGCGATAGGCTCTCAGACGAAAGTCGAGCATGAATTCCGGCTCGTTCTTCTTTGCGGAAATCAAGCGAACAACGTCTTCACTAAGTCCACGCGGGATGGTATCGGCTTCGATATCTGTAATAAAGCCGTACTTGTAAGGTTGGTTGACTAGGGATTTGACAGTGGCACTCATCGGTAGTAGTCTCTCGTGTTCCGTAAATGGATCTCTTGAAGGATGGAAGACGGGCTGGTTTCTAGCCGATGCCGATCTCGCGTTATCGAGTGGTTCACACGGCTGTTAGAATAAAGATGGAGATTAAAACAACATCCATGTTGTTTAATGTATCTTCATTTTACGCTAAATTAACAACAACAATGTTGTTAAAGTCAAATTTTCTCAAAAAATTTTAGGACTAAGATGGCGACTACCCAGCAGTCCTCAACCAAGCAAGAGATTCTCGAATATCTGCTAAAACACTCACAAGCAACCGCTTTGGAGCTTTCGGAAGTTTTAAATGTTAGCCCGCAAGCAATTCGTCGTCATCTCAAAGATTTAGAGGCGGAGGAATTGATTACCTATTCATCGACTGCACAGGCGGGGATGGGGCGGCCACAACATATTTATGAACTGAGTCGTCAAGGACGCGATCGCCTACATCGCACAACCAGCGATCGCTTTGGTGATGGTTACGGTGAATTTGCAGTTTCGCTGCTGGATACCTTAGCCGAAACCGTCGGTCACGACAAAATGAAGACAATTTTACAAAAACAATGGGAACGCAAAGCCCAAGAGTATCGCGATCGCGTCGGTAAAGGTTCCTTAAAAGAACGGGTAGAAACTTTAGTTCAATTGCGAAAAGCGGAAGGATTCATGGCAGAGTATCACTCTGTGGAACCAGATGAGCCAAATTCTGCCGATAAAGGCGATCGCTTTGTTTTAATAGAACATAATTGTGCCATTTCCAACGTTGCTGAGTCTTTTCCTAGCGTCTGCGGTCACGAATTGGAAATGTTTGCAGCTGTGCTACCAGACTGTATAGTAGAACGTACCCACTGGATTATCAACGGTGAACATCGCTGTGGCTATTTAGTCCAGGCTCGCCAGCAACCGCGGAATTAATTTCTCATTCACATCCAAATTAGGATAGAGTTAATAGCCAAATTAGTGATAGATTTTACTCATTATCCCGTCAACAGCTAAGGGTTCAGAGGAAATTTATCTGACTCAGCAGTATTGACAAATGACTATTGACTAATTTATGGATTTACCATCACAGCAACCATCAACCCAATTTTTAACCTTGGAAGAATCAGCAAAAGTTGACGCAGCTTTGCTGTCTTCACCAGAAAAGTTTTTAACAAGATTAACTATTTCATCTCATAAACTCTTGCAGCAAATCGCTCAAGAATACAATGTTACTGTTGAAGATTTAACAACCCAGCAAATAATTAGTTGGTTTGAGAAAGACAGCAAAATTAGGAGAGAACAAGGAATTGAAGCTTCATTTTTAAAGTGGTAATTAGCAATTTACAATCTGAAATAAATTTGCACAAAACACCATGTCTAAACTTTTTGCTGTTGTAGTTGCAACCGTTCCTGAATATTACGATTACAAAAAATTTCACCCAGAACATGACCAAAATCAACAGGAGTGGTTTCTTGAGCAAAAAGAAAAAGGTATACTACTTTGCTGCGGGCCGTTTTTTCCCCATGATGGAACTGGACTTTGGGTGATTCAGGCGGAGAATCTGGAACAGGCTCAAGTTATTGTTAATAGTAGCCCGCGTGCGCGAGATGGGATGTTAGCAGACTCCGCCAGAGTTGTAGAGTGGGAAGTGCATATTGGGCGCGATCGCTTTTCTAAGGATAAAACTTAACTTTTGGTCACAAAATTTTCCTGTCTTAATTATGCGTAGAGACAGATTTTTTAGAGATTACAGCATTGTTATAGTTGGTTTATTAGGATTATCTATGATGAGTTGTAGCCATCCTAATAATACCAAGATTCAGTCCAGCGATCGCCAGCAATCTCGTCAGGAAATAAAAAGCATGAAACTAGAAAGCACAGCCTTTAATGGTAATGCTTTAATTCCGTCTAAATATACCTGTGATGGTGAAGATATTCCCCCGCCTTTAGCCTGGAATGAAGTACCAAAAAATACACAAAGTATTGCCTTAATTGTTGATGACCCTGATGCACCTGGAGGAACGTTTGTTCATTGGGTGGTTTATGATCTTCCAGCTACAGTTAGTCAATTACCTGAACAAATTACATCCCCAGATTTGAAAGGAGTACAGGGACAAAATGATTTTGGTAAGCTGGGCTATGGTGGGCCTTGTCCACCCAGCGGAACTCATCGCTACTTTTTCAAACTTTATGCTTTAGATAAAAAGTTAGGTTTAAGAACAGGTGCGACGAAAACACAAGTTTTAACAGCAATGAAAGGTCATGTTTTAGCAAAAGCAGAATTGATTGGACAATACAAACATTAAATGCAAAATCTCAAAAGCACCTTTGTTAAGGTGCTTTTAAAATATACGCAGAAAAAATATTCTCTAAGAACGATAAGTGTTAGTCCGAGGGCTACGAACGCCAGCGATAGCTCCTATTAATGAAGCAGCCAAACTCAGTAAAGAACCTAGAACGAACCACCACAAAGCTTTGGAAGTTGCAGCAGCAGCATCACGAGTTTGTTGAGCGCTGACATTAGGCACATTTTGTGGTACAGCTAAACCACCAGGCTGTTGTACTTGGTTGATAACTTCTCCTGCATTAGAAGCCGCAATTCCAAAAGCACCAGTTACCCCACTCGCCAAGAGCCAAGAACTCAGTGCCAAAGTGGTAGCCCAGAGAATGGCTCCATTTAGCAAAGCCGTATTGCGGTTCATCGGCCCACATGCACGACTTGTGATCCATCCACCAATAAATAGTGACAATAATAAGGCAACGGTAGACCAAATTCCTACATTACCAGCCACATCAGGTGCTATTGTTCTAGGCGCACCTGAATCTGCTACTCTACCTGCGCCAATAGCTGCAAAGAAGGCACTCAAAATTAGCTGGGTAGCTAAAGCAATTAACACCCCAGAAATTATCGGCCCCCAGCGAACACGGTCATGATAATCAGCAACTCTATTTACTACAGCAGGATCAGTAACAATATCGTCACCTGTGCGATTTACGTATGACATAGTTTATTTGCTCCTTAACTATTTTTTAGTAAAGTTATTTCGCTATATTCATGCTTACGTCTAAAATTAAATTGCTATTTCTACTTTTTAATATCTATCAACAGAAAGACTTGTTTTATCTATCTAGGGTAAGAATAAATATGAAAATTGAATCAATATTAAATTGAAGGCTGAATATCTGTAAATTTTACTCTAATTAAATAATAAAATTTAGACAAAATTATCAAAATTAATTTATTTTTTAAAATATCGCTAATAAGTAATTTTGTCAGAGTGATTACCTATTAGCGATTCTCAATATATTATTAAAAAATTTGTGTTAGTGTGAGATGAAAAACTAACGCATTCTGACTGCCGTACCTGTAGCAGTAATCAGCATTAAAACTCCAGACTGGTCAACATTGATTGTACCTGTATCGATTTCAATACCAATGACAGCGTTTGCGCCTAACCGCTGTGCGCGTTGTTCTAGTTCTGAGAGTGCTTTTCTTTGTCCTTCTTCAAATAAACGTTCATAGCTACCAGTTCTTCCACCAATTACATCTCGAATACTGGCAAAAAAATCTCGTAAGAAATTGCTGCCGTAAACAACTTCCGCAGTTACAATACCTAAATATGAATCAATCACTGCACCTTGAATCACATCGGTTGTAGTTAAAATCATAGACTAATTTTACAGGTGAGCAGGTCAAAGAATATTGTACGTCTGAGATTGTGATTATTGACGTAACTGCTGACTCAAAATCAAACTGAGTACTAGAAAGTAAGATAAAAATTGATACAGAATTTTAATATTGTCGTGATTAAGATGAGAATTCTTGAGGCAATATTTAGTCAAATAAAATTGTTCACAAAAAAAGACTTAAGTGGGCAATTAATAGTCTAGAGGTTGAGATGAGGAGTATACTGAATAATTAATACTAGAGGTATCTATCATTCAGTAGAAACTCTAGTAGACTTGTGTATTTTACGTCCCAAGAGTTAAAAAATATTAATATTTCGTAAAACAGAATAAATACAGTTTTCAAAAATCCATATTTTTGTTTTAATGTACAAGAAAAAAGTTTGTTAGAAGTTCAGGAAATTTACTGTGTACAAACGCATATCACTTATAGTTAGTGTTCTGTTATTAGGATGTAGCGTTGTTGCTATCCCTGCGAGAGTTCAGGCTCAGGTATTAGTCGCGCAAGCAAAAAACCCAGAGTTAAAGGAACTGTTTGAAGAAGGTCGCAGACAAGTTGATGCTGGTGATTATGATGGCGCGATCGCTACATATCAAAGAGCCGCTGCCCTTGATCCGAAGAATGCTAAAGTACATTCTGGTATGGGTTATTTGTACGCCCAACAAGGAAATTACCAAGCTGCACTAGTTGCATATCGTCGCGCCCTCGGTCTCGACCCCAACAATAGTGATTTCTTTTATGCTGTAGGTTACATCAAAGCTAACTTGGGTGACACTAAAGGTTCGAGAGATGCTTATCGTCGCGCTATTCAACTGAACCGTAACAATATTAATGCTTATCTGGGGTTAGGAGTTACCCAAGCTCGTTTAGGCGATTATGAAGCAGCTAATTGGGCTTATGAGCAAGCGATCGGCATAGATCGAAACAATCCTCAAATATATGAGTTTATGGCAGCGATGTTTAAACAACGTCGTCAGACAAAGCAAGCAAACAGCTTACTGCAAAAAGCTCGTAGTTTATACCAACGTCAGAATAACGCCGATGGAGTTGCCAGAGTGGAAGCAATGTTGCAGGAATTAGGAGGTTGAAATCAATCTAACTGTCGTCCAGTTAGTTCCACGAAAATATCTTCTAAATTAGAAGAACGCACCATCATTCCAGTTTTATCTGGCTGTTGATTCAGATAAGTGTTTGCTTCTTCTAAAGAAGGGAAAAATAAATATTCCCAACGTCGGGCGCTGTCATTACCCGCCTCGGCAATGCCCAATTGTTTCATTACTAAACCTTCACCGTGAGCAGAACGCAACTGTTGGAGCGTTCCTAAAGTTATAAGTTTGCCACTATCCATAATCCCGATGCGTCCCGGCCTAGTTCCTTCAAAAGCTCCACATAAATACTCGACTTCATCCATATAATGAGTCGTGAGTAACATTGTCATTCCTTGCTTGTTTAAATCCCGAATAATTTCCCAAAGTCGTCGGCGCGTTTGAGGGTCTAGTCCAACAGTTGGTTCATCCAAAAATAAAATTTGTGGTCGATGTAGTAAAGCCCTGGCTATTTGTAATCGTCGTTTCATTCCTCCAGACAGAGTTTTTACTAAATCATCTCTTCTGTCTGCTAGTTCCACATACTCTAGCCACTGATTAATCAGTCTTTGTCGCTGTGGGTTGGCGATATGATGTAGCCGCCCATGCAGTTCCATATTTTCCCAGACGCTTAAATCGCCATCCACACTAGTTTGCTGCAATACAACACCAATACTCTGTTTGGCTTGTATTGGTTGTTTGACAACATCATAACCAGCTACTTCTAGATGTCCTTGAGACGGCTTTGTTAATGTAGTTAACATCCGAATTGTGGTTGATTTACCTGCACCGTTAGGGCCAAGTAGCGCAAAGATTTCTCCAGGTGCGATCGCAAATGATAAATCATTAACTACAGGAATATTTTTGTAAAACTTGAAGACATTCTCTAATACCAATTCACGAAAAGCCTGATACAAATAAAGCATCCAGAATAAAACCCCAACCTGTAATAGAAGCAACAATTGATGTGTTTAATTCCTCAAGACGTTGCCAGATAACTGTTCTTAACTCGTCCAAATTAGCAAAGCATTCCCAACTCAAATTCCGTTTGACTTCTTCCCATAAGCGTTCAATTGGATTAACTTGCGGAGTATGGGGAGGTTGAAATAAGAGAATAATATTTTCTGGTATTTGAAGAGTCTGGCTTAAGTGAAAAGCACCATTGTCTAATTGAATAATATGTATCTCTTCAGAATATGTATTCGCAAACTGCTCTAGAAAAATGCTAAAACAAGCTGTATTTAAATGAGAAAATTCCCAGATATAATACTCTCCAGTTAATGGTTCTACTAATCCGTATAAATAGAAGTTTTCTCTCTTCCATTGCATAATGCCAATAGGCTTAACGCCACGAAGCGTGATTAGTCTTCCTGGTTCTGTTTTTAATCCTACACGGCTTTCATCACCACACCAGTATCTAGTTTTTTTGTGTTTATCTTTTGGCTCTATGACGTGTTTTTTAATGACTTCTAAGTATTGTGGCAGTTTTTTTTAAATTCCAATTCTGCTTCTTCGTTGTGTTTTACCCCTACTGCTCTTGGTACTTTTAACTTTGCTTTCATTCGATAACGTACTGTATCGTGTACTACTTTGTATGACGCTTCTACTCCCTCTTGTGCTTTCAACCATGTTCGGATTTCTTCATAACTTTTAAATCCTTCTGGCTGTTCGAGTTCTTTTAAAAGTTGTTCTCTAGCTGAACCATTAATAATTGGCGGTCTTCCTGTACTCTTGTTTACTGACAACAGACCGTTTATTCCTGATTCTGTATAAGTCTTTAGCCATCTCTGCACTGTCACCCTTTCTCTGCCCACGACCACAGCTACATCCTGTACTGTTCTTACTTGCCCCATCTTCAGCAAATACAAAGCTTGAATTCGTTCACGGCTTGATGCTGTTTTCTGTTTTAAGAGCAGTTCATGCAATTCTTGGACTGATTCTTTTATTTCGACTTTGGTGACTCCAACCATTTTCACCCTTTCATATTTATTCCTAAATCATCTGTATCACACTTTTAGTGAATTGGTATAACAGAACAGCAGCAGTCATGGATAACTTACTTATATCAGTTCATCACATAGACTATCATTCGTTGAGTGTTGAGTCACCGAAGTTTGCTCAACGCGGGTTCCCCGCGCACGCAAGTTCTCTCAGCACGCAACTTCTCGCTGAGTGCTGAGTAAATATTTATCTTTGTTGTCGTTCTTGTGGGCTTAATAATTATTGATGGGTGTGTCTGTTCTCATTAAGACACACCCATATTGAAGGAGATATCCAGAGTTTAAATTTTATCCCGGAAACTTCTTCAATAAATCATCGCCAGGAATTACTGTTGTATAAAATACATAGTCATTATTAGCTACATAGCGACGGTCTTGTTTAATAATTGACATAAACTCTCTATGTCCTTGGCGCATCCGCCCTACAAGACAACCAGCACTGGCATTTTTGATATCATTACTAGGCGCATCATAGCCCCAGTGTTGATTGACGTAGAAAAGACCTGTATCTAGTTTGTCGCCTGTGCGTTGATAATCTTTGTTGAAATCGCGGTGAACAGTAATTGGTGCAACTTGTACTAATGCTTCGTGACGTTCTGCATTGCCATGTAAACCAACAGCCCAAGCTTTGTATTGTCCAAACTTAATTCTGGCTGCACCTCCAGGATTCATGGGGTTTAGGGTGTAATATCTGCCTGGTTCCGTGGTAGCTTGCCAGTGATCGACAATTTTAGGAGTACCATTAACGACTTCAATGACAATACGGCGATCGTTAAAGGCGTTGGGTGTGTCACTATTCAGGTTCCAGTCACCATCTATACCTTCAACATAAACAATGTTGTATTCTTTAGCGCCAGTAAAAACTTGATAATTTTGTGCCAGCATATACTTCACAATTTTGCTGGCAATGTCGTTACCTAATTTTAAGGCTGGTTTAGGTAATTCATCAGGTTTAGTTTCAATTAATTCTTTGGCTGTAAATGCACCTATATAATCTGGCTCATCAATTTTTTTTAACTCTTGAAATTTTTTGATTGCAGCAGCTGTCACAGGGCCAAATTTAGCATCAGCAGGTGGTTCTAATAAACCTAAGCCAATTAATAATATTTGAATTTGGCGAGTCAACTCTTCATCTTTAGCGATCGCCTCAAATCCCCATTTTTCTTCTTTACCTAAGAAATCTTGTAATTTCATATTGCACCTATCTTCGTTGAGTTCTAACTAGGTATAAACAACATTTCCCTCATGGGTAATATTGTCTGAAACTATACTCGCGGCTAAAAATTTCAGCCGTGAATTTTAGTATTACTTTACGATTCAAGGCAATTTCAGTAATTTACGCAAAAATAATTCTGTATTTTTTATAAAATCTAATTTTTAGGGTAGGCATTGCTTTCGTAAAACCTGGGAATATGTTGTCAAAATCAAAGCAATGCCCACCTTCTGTTAAGTAGGGGTAGAAACAGGTATGGCTTGATAGGCGTTTTTAATAGCTACCCAACTACTAGCGATGGGCATTCGCCAGCCTGTACCAAAGGCGCGGTCAGTAATTTTCAAGCCTGGGGGTGCTTGGCGGCGCTTAAATTCAGCACGGGCAACCATTTGAATTACTCTGTCTACAATTATGGGGTCGTGACCTGCTGCAACTATCTGGGCGGCTGATTCATGGTCGTGAATGAAGCGTTGCAAGATGTCGTCTAAAACTTCGTAGGGTGGTAAAGAATCTTGGTCAACTTGACCGGGTTTGAGTTCAGCACTGGGGGCTTTGGTGAGGATATTTTGCGGGATAACTTCGTCGTTGCGGTTTAACCAATGGCAAATTTGATAAACGCGGGTTTTTGGCACATCAGCAATCACGGCTAACCCACCGTTCATATCGCCGTAGAGGGTGCAGTAACCGACGGCCATTTCTGACTTGTTACCAGTGGATAATAAGAGATAGCCAAATTTATTAGCGATCGCCATTAATAAGTTACCGCGAATCCGCGATTGAATATTTTCTTCAGCAATGCCAAATTCTGTACCTGCAAACAATTCCGCTAGACTATGATCAAAGCCTTGCATGAGTTCGCCTATGGGTAAAATTTTGGTTTGAATGCCTAAATTTTCACCTAATGCCAACGCATCACTTACAGAATGTTCGGAACTGTAAGGGGAAGGCATCAGAACACCGAGGACATTTTCTTGACCTAATGCGGCTGTGGCGATCGCTGCTACTAATGCCGAATCTACGCCACCACTTAAACCTAATACTACTTTAGAAAAGCGACACTTCAGCGCATAATCTTTCACACCCAAAACCAAAGCTTGCCATATTTCTTCTTCTGCTGATTCGCAAGCAGGGATTAAAGAACTTAACTCTAAATCTCGTTGTTTATCGTTAAATTCTACATTTATCAAATCAGTAGCAAAACCACGGGCGCGACACACAATTTCGCCTTGGCCATTCAAGGCAAAGCTATAACCATCAAATATCAAATCATCATTACTGCCTACTTGGTTGACGTAAATCATCGGTTGTTGAAAACGCACCGCGCTATGTTTCAACATCGATTCTCGAAACTGTGGTTTGCCAACGCTGTAAGGTGAAGCGGATAAATTAACAATTAAATCTACGCCTAAAATTGCTAAGTCTGCAATAGGATTGACGGCATAACTCCGTTTGCCCCAAAATTCTTCGTCATTCCATAAATCTTCGCAAATAGTTACGCCAATATGAATATCATCTAAAGTGAAATGATTAGGTTGTAACCCTGGTTCAAAATAGCGGTCTTCATCAAATACATCATAAGTAGGCAACAGCCGCTTATAAAAAATTTGCTTGACTTTGCCTGATTCTAATAAAGTAATACTATTAAATAAACTTTTACCGCCAGTGATATGAGATTTCGTATTTGGTTCAACAGTACCGACTAACACAGCTAATTCCGGTGGCAAATCTCTGGCTAATTGTTGTAATGTCATACTCATAGCAGAGACAAAACTCGGATTTAATAATAAATCCCGTGGTGGATAACCACACAAAGAAAGTTCTGGGGTTAACAATAAACGTGCGCCTGTTTTTACCGCCTGTTGTGCTGCTTCTAGAATCTTGTGGGCATTTCCAGGTAAATCACCAATTGTCGGATTAAGTTGAGCGATCGCAATTTTCATATTAGTTAATAGTCAATGGTCAAGGGTCAAGGGTCAAGAGTCAAAATCAATTACTATGGACTATTGACTATTGACTCTGGACTTTTAGATGAACACCAAAGGTTTATCTTTAAAGGGTGCAAAAGCCTCAGCGTCGAATTTATATAAACTCGCTGGACGACCTGCACCGCGTGATACCTTTACTCCGGTATCGCACAAAAAACCTAACTTGAGTAGACGCGCCCGAAAGTTAGAGTAATCAGAGAAGTTTTCTCCTAAAACGGTTGTATATAGTTGATACAAATCGTTTAAAGTAAACATTTCTGGTAAAACTTCAAAAGCTACCGGGCTGTACTCTAATTTATTTCGCAGTCGTCTGTGACCGTAGGTTAAAAGTTCATTATGGTCAAATCCTAATTGTGGCACTTGCTTGACGGGATACCAAGCAATTCCCGCAACTTTATCAGCAATTAATTCGGCTTCTTCAAATCTGACGAGGGCAAAATAACTCACTGATAGATAACGCACACCATAACTATCTGTTGCTTCTCTGGGGTCACGGTTCGGCCCGCCAAAGGTATACAACTGTTCTAAATAAAGATTGTTGACTCTGATTTTCTCTGCCATGATGCGATAGGCTGCATCTTCTAAAGATTCGCCTTGACGCACTAATGTCCCCGGAAGACTCCAATAATTTAAAAATGGTTCTTGCTGTCGCATGACGAGGAGAACCAAAAGTCGATTTTGAGCAGTATCTACAGAAAAAATTACATTATCAACACCTACCTTAAAATCAGCCAAAGGTTGTTGATTTAGCGGAGTTGGAATCTTTTTGTGGTTGCGTCCTGGCATTTGTACAAATGCTGTTGATGAATATAAGCAACAATGGGAGCTATGAGGGCTTCAGTATCTCCATGTTCACGATAAGCTGTTGAGGATACATCTAAACCTGTGAGGGTGGCGATCGCAATTTTTCCTCCCAGTTTTTTGATTGCCTCTAAGCTAGTTTCTGCTATTCCATATCCCGGTCTTGGGACAATCAATAGTTCTACTTGCTGTAATAAATCTTCAATTCTATACCAGCGTGGTAGTTGATTGATCAAATCTGAGCCAATTACTAAGGTGTATTCAGCCTTTTCGCCCCAATGCTGTTTAGCTTTTTCTACTGTTTCTAGTGTCCGCCAGCTACTTAAATCTTGTGTGACTGCAACGTTATGCTTTGGCGCATCCATATCCGCAATCAACAGTCGCAACATCGCCGCCCGATGTTCTAACTGGGTTTGATGCGACTTAAACGGATTATCTGCCGCCCAAACTGCCACCCAATCATAACGTTCTGACAACCATCTTAAAATCTCTTGATGCCCAGCGGTTGGGGGATCAGCACTTGTACCAAATAAAGCAATTCTCATGATCTTACTTCGCGCCCTTTGCGTTCTTTGCGGTTAGTTCCTTAGTCTCCTCAGTCAACTTCTGCAACCCAGCAGAAATCTCCACCTGTAAAGCCACAGGATTAGTTAACCGTCGTGTCTCCTCTGGCAAACTTGCTACTGTCGCCGCAGTCCGCTGGCGAATTTCCGCCAAACTTTCTGGCAATTGCACCCGCTGACCTTCTTTCATGACCAATTGCAATAAAGGTGTTTCTGATAACGGCGTTTCTGTAATTAACCCCAACCTATCAGTTTTGACCTTACCGCCGACAAATGACCGAAAAATCTGCTTGCGTCCTGGATAAGTCGCCTTACCACTGGACTTTTTCATGACTGGAATGCCATCAATATCTACCAGTTTATATACGCCATTGACAGGTGTACCTGTAACGAGTCGCGTTCCTAAGCCGTAACCATCAATAGCCGCCCCAGCCGCCTTGAGTCGGGCAATTTCCCATTCATCCAAGTCGCCACTTGCAACAATTGGCACATTTGGTAACAGCGATCGCACTTGTTGGGATAAACTTATCAAATCCCCAGAATCTAATCTGACACCCGATAATTCCATTTCCCCGGTTTTGACTTTTATTGCCAACTGTTCAGCCGCTGCGATGGTATCGTAAGTGTCTATCAACAATGGCGCACCGGGAAAATAGCGATGAAATGCTGTAAAAGCTTCTGCTTCACTACCTTCCATTGCTGATAACGCCATAACTAAAGCGTGAGCCATCGTACCACTTGGCTGCTGACCTAGTTGTAGCGCTGCTAACACATTGGAGGTGGCATCTAATCCCCCCGCTAAGGCTGCCCGTGCTGCCCACAAAGCCCCTTGAGGACTGAATGCCCGACGTGTACCAAACTCTAAAAGTTTCGCTTGTTCACCAGCAACATCACGTAGACGCGCCGCCCTGGTGGCAATCAAAGTTTGATAATTGAGTGTATTTAATAGATAAGTTTCTATGAGTTGCGCTTGCCACAGCGGCGCTTCGATTCGCAAAAATGGTTCATTAGCAAATACGGCTGTGCCTTCGGGAACTGCCCAGACATTACCAGTAAACTTACCATCAGCAAGTAAAGACCAAAAGCGATCGCTTGCATGGGCAAAAATTCCTGTCGCCTGTAGCGCGGCAATTTGTGAATGAGTAAAACTTAACTTTTCTAAATATGCCAGAGCTTGCTCTAGTCCCATTGCAATGAGATAGCCAAAATTTTCTGGCAATCGCCTTACAAATAACTCAAAACTCGCTTTTTTTTGTTCTATTCCTTCACCTACATAACAAGCTGCCATTGTTAGCTGGTAAAGGTCTGTAAGCAAGCTGTAATCAGCCGCAGAGATTGTCAGGTCTTGGTGCTGGTAGCTGCCCAAGTCTGGGATAGTTGTCATGTAAGAGCTTCCTTACAAGAATGCTGCTTTCTATTATGGTAGTTTTTACCATAAATAATGTCAACTCCTAAAAAAAATTAAGTTGTCTACTTCATCAAAACAACATAATCAGATGAGAATAATCATAAGTTATGCCAATATTTAATCTTTTTTAATAGTTTATTTTCCATAAATCAAATTCTCTAAAACATCCATATCTATAAGAGAAACAGGTGTAATCAAGAGTTCTGTTATAATTAGAATTGCAGCAAAAGTTTAAACTTTTTTCCCAACCTAAAGTATTGCAAAGCTATTTAAAAAAGTATTGCGTAAACTCTCAATATATTGAGAGTCTGAGCGATAGGAGAATATCGCATTAAAGTAGAAAGATAACAATTAAATTGACTCAAAAATCAGGAGTCTAAAAATATGGGTATTTCCAATATCATCGCTAGGATAACCGAGTATATCTCTGAAGCCGCAATGCGAATTTTTGGCCCTACAGATGATCAATATCCTAATACTGGGGTGCAACCTTTTACGGGTGAACCTTATAAGAAAGGAACAGCTGATATTTGGTAGAACATGAAATATTTCAAGATGAGTGAGGTAAAGGCTTGAGCTAAAAACTTAAGCCTTTTTATTGTGTGAAAATAGGGAAAATATTAACTTTTTATTTCCCCAGATTATTTCCGAAAGATTTCTGCAAAAAATTGCCGCATATCTTCCCAAGAACGTTTATCAGCAATAGGGTTATATAGCGCTCCTTTTAACTCCCCTTTATATTCTGGGTTAGTAAAAGCGTGTTCTGTACCACCATAAGAAATTAACTGCCAGTCTACATTTGCTTGGCGCATTTCGTTTTCAAAAGCTGTGACTTGTTCGGCTGGAACAAATGGGTCATTAGCACCATGTAATACTAAAACTTTGGCTTTGATATTTTTAGCATCGTTAGGGTTTGGTGTATCGAGATTGCCATGAAAACTGACTACTCCGGCGATATTTGCACCACTACGGGCAAGTTCTAAGACTGTACCACCGCCAAAACAATAACCGATCGCCGCAATGCGTTTAACATCAGTTAGTGGGTTGGCTTGTAATACTTTTAACCCAGCATTAGCGCGATCGCGCAACAATTGTCTATCATTCCGATAAATAGTCGCTTGCTTACCCGACTCTTCAGGATTCTTTGGTCTAATACCTTTACCATAAATATCCGCAGCAAAAGCAACATAACCCAGCTTGGCTAATTGTTCGGTGCGTTTTTTCGCATAAGCTTGCAGTCCATTCCACTCATGCACCACCAAAACCCCAGGACGTTTACCTTTAATTGCATCATCGTAAGCTAAATAGCCTTGTAAAACCGTATTTCCTTGCTTATACTCAACGTTCTTGGTTTTAATCGCGGCTAATGTTTGGGTAGCAGCCAACAATACAGCAACAGGTGTAATCAAAGCGCATAGTTGTAATTTCATCACAGGACACCTAGGAAAAAATTAATCTGGGATGATTATGCCTGGAAAAAAGACAAAAACGATAGGCCTAAAAAATAAACCTGTAACCTGTAACCTGTAACCTGTAACCTGTAACCTGTAACCTGTAACCTATTCCCTATTCTCTGCTATGTATATTCGGTTATTTCGGCATTTTGGCAAAGCTAAAAATCACAGCGATCGCTACATTAGAAGATATATGGATATTTATCGGCATTAACATAACCCTATGAGTGCAGCCACTATTCCCCAAAATCCCTTGCTTAAAGGTACTGGCTTACCGCCCTTCACCGAGATACAACCAGAACAAGTAATTCCAGCCTTCACTCAGTTGTTAAAAGAACTGGATGAGCAACTTACTACAATAGAAACTAATGTCCAGCCGACTTGGAACGGTTTAGTCGAACCATTAGAAAAACTCACAGAAAGGCTGAACTGGACTTGGGGCATAGTCAGTCATTTAATGGGAGTGAAGAATAGTCCCCAGCTGCGCGAAGCTTATGAAACTGTCCAACCCGAAGTCGTACAGTTCAGCAATAAACTGGGTCAAAGTCAAGTTATCTACAACGCCTTTAAACAACTCCGGGCTAGTGAGACCTGGGCAACCCTAGAACCAGCCCAACAGCGCATTGTTGACTCTGCCATCCGAGATGCAGAATTGTCTGGTGTAGGCTTATCAGGAGAAGCACGCGATCGCTATAATGCCATTCAAATGGAGTTAGCAGAATTATCGACAAAATTCTCTAACCATGTATTAGATGCCACCAAAGCTTATAGCTTAACCCTGACAACTCAAGCAGAAGTTGACGGCTTACCCCAAAGTTCCCTCAGTCTAGCAGCCCAAGCTGCCCGTGCCGCTGGTGAAGAAAACGCCACCCCCGAAAATGGCCCTTGGCGCATCACCTTAGATTTTCCCAGCTACGGGCCGTTTATGCAGCACAGCACCCGCCGAGACTTGCGTGAACATCTGTACAAAGCTTATATCACCCGCGCTTCTTCTGGTGAGTTAGATAATAATCCTTTAATTGTGCGGATTTTGGAATTACGGCAAGAACTAGCAAATTTATTAGGCTACAAAAACTTTGCCGAATTGAGCCTTGCGAGTAAAATGGCTCCTAATGTAGCAGCAGTAGAAGCACTACTCGAAGAACTGCGGAGTGCAAGTTATGATGCGGCTACCAAAGAATTAGCCGAACTTAAAGCCTTTGCTGCTGCTAAAGGCGCACCAGAAGCCACAGATTTACAACATTGGGATATTAGCTTTTGGGCAGAACGCCAAAGAGAAGAAAAATTTGCCTTTACAACCGAAGAATTACGTCCTTATTTCCCCTTACCCCAAGTTTTAGACGGCTTATTTGGACTAGTTAAGCGGCTGTTTGGTGTCACTGTCACCCCAGCTGATGGGCAAGCACCAGTTTGGCATGAGGATGTCAGATATTTCCAAATTGCCGATGAAACAGGTAAACCCATCGCCTACTTTTACCTTGATCCTTTCAGCCGTCCTGCGGAGAAGCGCGGCGGTGCATGGATGGATGTCTGCATTAACCGCAGCAAAATTAATGATAATGGTGCAACCTCTGTCCGTTTGCCTGTAGCCTATTTGGTGTGTAACCAAACTCCACCAGTGGATGGCAAGCCTAGTTTAATGACCTTCTATGAAGTAGAGACCTTATTTCACGAATTTGGTCATGGTTTACATCACATGCTTACCAAAGTTGATTACACCAGCGCCGCCGGAATCAACAATGTTGAGTGGGATGCTGTAGAATTGCCCAGCCAATTCATGGAAAACTGGTGCTATGAAAGACCAACTTTGTTTGGTATGGCCAAGCATTATGAAACTGGCGAACCCTTACCAGAGCATTATTACCAAAAACTGTTAGCCTCCCGCAATTATATGAGTGGTAGCGCCACATTGCGGCAAATTCACTTTAGCACTGTAGATATAGAACTACACGATCGCTATCGTCCTGGTGGTGATGAAACTCCTGCACAAGTGCGCCAGCGTATTGCCAAGACAACAACAGTTTTACCACCCCTACCCGAAGATTCTTTCTTGTGTGCGTTTGGGCATATCTTTGAAGGTGGTTATGCAGCAGGTTATTACAGCTATAAATGGGCTGAGGTACTCAGTGCTGATGCTTTCGCCGCCTTTGAAGAAGCTGGCTTAGATGATGAAGCAGCAGTTCAAACAACAGGTAGACGCTACCGGGATACCGTACTGGCGCTTGGTGGTAGCAAGCACCCAATGGAAATATTCAAAGCTTTCCGGGGACGGGAACCCAGTACAGTTTCGTTGCTACGGCATAATGGTTTGTTAAACACAGCAGCTTAGAGAAGTTGGTGAATTGGTATTAGATTTAGATACCCAACTTTTTTTTAAAGTTGGGTATTTTGTTAATACTTTGCTGTAGGTATTACTAATTACCATAAACATCTCCTTCAGTAGGAATAATTAGGTAGTTGTTTATATTAAGGATTTAGAATAACTGTTAAATATTGCTGCAAAATAGGAGTTTTCCTTGAATAATCTTCCTAGATTTCCCGATGATAATTTCAATCATTCACACATTCAGGAGTAAATCTAGTGCTGACTTCCACATTATTAGCAGCAGCAACCGCACCCCTACAATGGAGTCCTTCCATTGGCATCATCATGATTCTTGCTAACGTCATAGCTATTGCCTTTGGCAAATCTAGCATTAAGTATCCCAATTCTGAGCCAGCTTTACCTTCAGCAAATTTCTTTGGTGGTTTTGGTGTACCTGCGCTACTTGCAACGACAGCCTTTGGTCACATTTTAGGTGTAGGTATCATCTTAGGATTGCATAACCTGGGTAGATTCTAAGTTTTATACCTCGGTTTGCATTTAGTTCAATACTGTTTTGTCTCAACAATTTGAGCTAGAAATTAACATTTCTGGCTCTTTTTTAATTACAAGAATAGAGCCAGACCTTGTTGATATCATATCTGATGTCAAGACTTATCACTCAACACTATATGTCTGAATAGCCTATTTGTATTAAAAAAAATAATAATGCTTTTTTACGTCGCTAATAATTTCCCACATACAAGACATACCAGCAGGAAAAGTCACCAAATCTCCTTTACCCATCTGCACTGGTTGTCCGCCATCCGGCGTAACAATCACATCACCTGCCAAAAAATAGCAAGTTTCTTCAGTATCATAAGTCCAGGGAAACTTGGAGACTTCCTTTTGCCAAATCGCCCATTTGAACACTCCCAAATCTTGCAAATATTCTTGACTGGGTTGATGCTCAATTTTAATTTCCATGTTTTGTGTTCTCAGTTTGCGTTTAACAGTAGGACTGAATATCTTCGCCACAGTGATCTACTAAATAACACAACGCCCGAAAACGCAAGCCAACAAATTGATCATAAAGAGGATTCAGTTTGCACATAGGTGGAATGTGAGCTATTGTGCGGCCGAATAAAACAATATCACGCTCGAAAGGACACTGTGCTGGAATCAATTTAGCAATAAAGTGTGCTACTTTACGATTTTGAATTTCGAGTTCATCCAGCCATTGACGTAATGGTTGCAGAATATCATGTCGAGATGATGCTAAGGGGTTTTTGTGAGCTAATTTTGCATTTTGCTCTAAAGTTTCAGGCTGAATGAAAGCAGTCAGAATAATAGATAGATTATTTGTTTTGAGCATGATCGTTAGTGATTTTTTCTGAGTTTGATACACTAGCAGGCTACAGATTTTAGTCTGCTCTCGCAATTGATTCCAGCAGTTTATTTCGCGCTTGCAGAGATAAGTTTCTGTAAGCACAAAATGCTTATTTGGTTTACAAAATGCGAGTAAACGTTGACTTAATTGATATTTAAACCCACCGTATGGTGGAGAACTGTCCCGTTAACTACAAAATAACAAAGAAAATATAAAAGTGGGATTTTTTTAACTTATTGATTGCTGATACAGGAAATAGCAATTTCATATATTTAATTTAGATCACACGTTCGGAAACTATACAGTATCCAGAGAGTGACTTTTGCGAACGAAAGCGCAGCTTTATTCTGACTTCAGCTAGACTTCTCAGGAATTACCTCCGAAAGCTAAATAATTTTAGGATATTGAGTATCAAATAAATTGTTATGTAGGCTACATAAGTAGACCCAAATATTATTTAATTAGTTCCTCAAAATCGTTTCATAAGCAGAGACTAATAATGTTGTGTAAGTAACCAAACAGAACATCAGGGACGCAAATTAAATCTATCAAGATGGTTAATTATGAAGTAGTCAGGATAAGAGATGTTTAACAACCAGCTATGTTTGAAATAAATATCTATGCCCAATAGTGTAAAATCTTCACGCTATCTTCACATAATACTTAAATCAATCGGCTCACTTTAGTGTATGCAATACTAAAAAATAACGTAACCTTTCTGCACTCTTCTCTATCTCTGCATTTTTGGGTGAACAAAAATAAAAAAGGCGAACTTTGTTTAGTTCGCCTCAAAAATCATAATTGTATGAAATTATTCACAAAGTCAATCTTAAATCTTGGCTTCTTCTCTCACCAACTTATCCCAACCCAAGTCTTTCAAATTGTTATTCCGACGCAGTGGGCGAGTAACTAATTCTAAAATGTCACGGGCATTGCCAAAACCGTGAATTTGAGCAAAGGTAAACTCTACTGACCACTTAGTATTAATGCCGCGTGCTTCTAAGGGGTTAGCATGAGCCATACCTGTAATTACTAAGTCTGGTTTTAAATCATAAATGCGCTGTACCTGGTTGTAATTGTCTGGCTTTTCAACAATTTTGGGTAAAGGTACACCCATTTCTTGGCAAGCTTTCTCTAAAAATGCCAATTCCGCAGCTTGGTAACGCTTATCCATGTAAGGAATGCCAACTTCCTGTACAGTCATTCCACAGCGCACCAGGAACCGTGCTAAGGAAACTTCTAGCAAGTTATCGCCCATGAAGAATACAGACTTGCCACGAATGAGTTTTACGTAATCTTCTAAACCTGCCCAGATTTGTGCTTCCCGTTCATCTAAACCTTTGGGTGTAATGCCAAATACTGAGCAAATTTTCTCTATCCAAGCGCGAGTACCATCAGGGCCGATGGGGAAGGGTGCGCCAATTAATTTGCACTTACGGCGACGCATTAAGGTGGTAGCAGTGCGGCTGAGGAAGGGGTTAACACCAGCAACGTAATACCCTTCTTCTAGCACTGGTAATTCAGTAAAGCGTTTAGCAGGTAGCCAACCAGAAACTTTGATGCCTTGTTTCTTTAATTCTAGGGTTAACTGGGTAACAACAGGATCAGGTAGGGAACCGAAAAGAACTAGAGGTGGATGATCTACGTATTCTGATTCTTCTTGAACTACATCTTCTTTTTTCTTGCCAAAGTTGAGCAGCTTTTGAATGGCATTACGTTCATTTTTTTCATTTTCTGTTGTTGGTGCTTGGCTGGGACAACGATTAGCCATTGCGGCTAAAACGGTGTCTTCACCTTGGGTAAAAGCGTAATCTAAGCCGTTGGCACGGGCTACAACAATAGGAATGCCAATTTCGCTTTCTAACTTAGGTGCTAAACCTTCCAAGTCCATTTTGATAATTTCAGTGGTGCAAGTGCCAATCCAGACAATCACACTGGGATTGCGATCGCGTTTTATTTGATCACACAACCGCTTTAATTCTTCGTAGTCATTCAACTGTGCTGAAATATCACCTTCTTCTAACTCTGCCATTGCATAACGGGGTTCAGCAAAAATCATTACCCCCATTGCATTTTGGAGAAAATAGCCACAGGTTTTTGTCCCAATCACCAAAAAGAAGCTATCTTCAATTTTTTGGTATAACCACGCCACGCAGCTAATCGGGCAGAAAGTGTGGTAATTCCCAGTTTCGCACTCAAAGTTTAAAGCTTCTGGTTGTTGAGCGACAGTCATTTTGGTTTTCTCCCCATTGTTATTTAACGGCAGATGAATATAGGGTCAGCAACAAGAAGAGTTGGGGAGTGAATAGCAGTGAGAGGATGATTACCCACTCTCTATTCCTCACTCCCTAACGCCACTGGCAACAACGGAGTTTACCTCCCTTCGGGTTCGCAGTTCCTTCTCCTGGCAAAGACGCTGCGCGTAGCTTGCTTCCCCGTAGGGGTACAAGTCGGCAAAGCCTCTCAACGGACTGCTGTTCACCGCAATGCAGTGGCTCTTCCCTGCTTTTCGGCACATAGCACCAGTGAGTAATCCCTAAATTCAACTTAAACAGCAACTTTTAACTGTTGGGGAAGAGACGGGCAATTTCTGAATCATCAAAAACACCAGTTGGTAATTCTTCCCCTAAAAAATCATTATTTTCTTCACCCTTTTGCAATCCGGTTTCATCACCCCAGACATCAGACAAAACATCGCTAAAAGCCGCTTCATCTGGTGTGTTTAAATCACCAAGCATTTCTTCATCTAGCTTGGTTGTTGATGTGGGATCACTATCAAAAGAAACATCACCAAAATCATCAGTCTCTGGTGCGTTCGTGGAAGACGTTGCCAAAGGCATCGCTGCGGGAAACTCATGTTTGCCGTTCTGGCCATTGGATAAGGAAATATCACTTAATCCATTGTCGTTTTCCTGTGAATCACTGACATCTAAGGCAAAACCGTTAAGGTGAGAAATTGCTAAAGTTTCATCGTCAACATTGTCATCAGCATTATCATCTGCAACAACTACTGTTGACTCGTATTGGCTGGTTTCTGGTTCTACTGGAGGATTACTCAAGCGATTACCAAGGGCGATATCTGGGTCAAAATGCAACTCCAACACGTCAATTAAGGTGTCAGCGTCAGCATTCAGTTTGGAAAATGGCATCATTAACTGCGCTAGTTTTGGCTCTAGCGCGTTCACGACTCCCAGGATGAGGTAAGAAGGTGGTCGCTTCCCGCCATCAGGGGTGTACACTGACTCTACTTCCATGTGCAAGGTGATCCAGTCACGATTCGCCTGGAAGAATTGCAACCACTTTTGTCTGATCGAATCTGTAAAACTATTAAAGAAAGCCATATTCCGTTCCTCATCCTGAGAACTTGGTGATTTATACAATCATCAAGTCTAATTCCTCTTCTGGATTAGGAACCTGTGGTTTACGCGGATTTAGATAAAAATCAGATAACAAAGAGAACAATTCCCGATCTGGTGTGTCGTTTGGGACTACTCCCTCTGGCCGAGCTAAAATTTGGTCGGCAATGTTGAGGTAATACTCGCAAACGTAGTTCAGGGAAGGATCTGACTCTGCCATTTCAAATAATGTTTTGCCTTTAACGCGAGATACGCGAATATCTTCAATTAATGGTAAAACCTCTAGAACTGGCATGGGGACTGCTTCTATGTATTTCTCGATCAGGTCGCGCTTGGAAGTCCGATTGCCAATTAACCCTGCTAAACGCAGTGGGTGAGTCCGAGCTTTTTCTCTGACGGAAGCAGCAATCCGATTCGCAGCAAATAAAGCATCAAAACCATTATCAGTAACGATCATGCAGTAATCTGCATAGTTCAAAGGAGCCGCAAAGCCGCCGCAAACTACGTCACCCAGTACATCAAATAAAATTACGTCGTACTCATCAAAGGCGTTGAGTTCTTTCAGTAATTTTACGGTTTCGCCAACTACGTATCCACCACACCCAGCACCCGCAGGTGGGCCGCCAGCTTCTACGCAATCAACACCGCCATAGCCTTTGTAAATGACATCTTCTGGCCAAACATCTTCGTAGTGATAGTCTTTTGACTGAAGAGTATCAATAATTGTAGGAATCAAAAACCCTGTTAAGGTAAAAGTGCTGTCATGTTTGGGGTCGCAACCAATTTGCAGTACTTTTTTGCCCCGTTTGGCTAAAGCGACAGATATATTACAGCTAGTTGTTGACTTGCCAATACCGCCTTTTCCGTAGACTGCTAGTTTCACTGTTGTTTGCCTCTTATAGTTTTTTATCAAACTTTTGGCTCAAACATTGGCCTTCACCTAGCCGCCGATGGCAATGTGTGAGGTAGTTGAGTGTCATTATTGTCGAAATTACATAGAAAATAAAGGGGGCTAAAATATAAAAAACCTAGCTATCAAGCTTATAAGGTTACAGTTAATCATTTTATAAATAAAATTAGTTATTAAAACCTTTATTTATTCTAAAAATATTTTTTATAAAAATTTATGTTTTAATTTATATAAAAATAGTTGCAATAAACAAAAATATGGAAACTCTCTTTCTATATGGTTTCTATAGAATCTGTTGATGATGATGCCTAATGGCGATGGGTATAGGGTTGGCAGTCAAGAGATAAATGCCTAATCTGATACTAAAACTGGCAATGAAAGTTTTTTAGAGACGAAATTAGCCTTACTTTGCTACTGAATGGACTATCTGAGTACTGATTTTTCAGGCTGAATAATTCATTTGTGAAAAATTATAAAATTAATGCTTTTAACTAAAATTTCTGTGTTTTGAGTATTTATGCTCAATTAGCTATGTGTCGGTTCTAGTCTTTAGTCTTTAAGCTCAACTAAAGGTGTCTCACTAAAATTAGAATTGTGATAAATTGCTTCCATTTCTTGTAATGATTGCCAGCCAGCCAGCCACTGAGAACAGTCTTGTAAGAGTTTGGCGTTAATCCAGAAGCGAACATTGGGGTCACAGGAAGCAACCATTTCGGCATAAACCCACTTACCTTGATTTTTGCGGTTAACGACTTGAAAGTGTCGCCAACCGTCTACTTTTTGCTGTGCTGTCCATTTAGAACCTACTAGGTAAGGAAATTTTTGCTTTTTGGTCATTGTTAATGGTCAATAGTCCATAGTTAAAATTATGCTTTATTTACTTGGCTTACTGATAATGTGAAGTGAATGTCAGTAAGAGATGGTGAAAGTTTAAACGCAAAGTAGCGCAAAGGTAAACGCAGAGAAGCGCAAAGTTTGTGTGGTTCTAATTGAGTGTTAAGTAGTCAAAGTCCGATCGCTCTTGGCGGAAAATTATAGATGCGATCGCTCGTTTTGATAAAGAATGCCAAGAATTAATCACAGGTATAATATGCGATCGCCTTTAGCCATCATCTCAATGAGCTATCGCTACAAAGTTATGGTATATAATTTTGCCTTCATCCGCTAAAATCATCTTCAAAAGTCTTCTTTCCTTTTACCCTTTGGCTTGGAATTATGACGCAGGATGAGTTGTTGGCACTGATAAAGCAAGCGGCGGCTGAGGGTTGGCGAGAGTTAGACTTGTCGGGGCAAAAGTTGACTGAGTTACCTGGGGAAATTGGTAAGTTGCAGCAGCTTGAGTCTTTGATTTTGGGAAAGAAGGTTGAAGGTTATGAACGAGTAGGAGGCCGCTTTCTTAAAAAGATTTCCGGCAATAATTTAAAAACCCTTCCTCTCGAACTATTAGGTTTGCCTAATTTGCGTAAGTTGGATATTAGTGGCAATCCATTAGAGAGTATTCCCGATGTGGTAACGCAAATACTACATTTAGAGGAACTTATTTTAATTCGAGTAGCGCTAACTGAAATACCTGATGCGCTCGCTAATTTAACCAATCTGACTACTCTTATCCTCTATAACAACAAAATAACCGAGATACCAGAGGCGCTCGCTAAATTATCCAATCTGACTACTCTTATCCTCTATAACAACAAAATAACCGAGATACCAGAGGCGCTCGCTAATTTAACC
>NZ_DF978423.1:0-107131 GCF_002897135.1 Nostoc cycadae WK-1
GCCAGGTTCTATATTCAAACAAATAGCCCTTTTCTTGTAAGAAAGGGGCTATTTGTTTTATATTGCTGAATTTAGATTTTCATATCAGATACATAGTTTTGTTTCTTTGTAAAGGCATCCCATCCTAACTATCGTTCTTATTTTGCCCAGAGCATTGAAACACAATATTCAACTATTCAATTAGGTACTTGCAGATTTAGCTCAACACTGTGATATTGGCGAGAAAAACAGGTAATTCTGGTTGTTGACTAGGCTGGCACAAGGTTGCTAAATTCAATATTTCACAAGGTGTACACTTAGAGTTTCTGCCTTCTCACTATCCAGAATTACAACCAGCCGAGCGTTTGTGAATTATTGCGAAGGAACCGATTGTTAATCGCTGTTTTGATAGTCTAGATGAGGTTGAGGAAATTTTAATTCAACGTTGTCGTAAAATTATTGACCAGCCTGGTTTTGTACATAGTTTAACCAATTGTAACGTAAGTCCTGCTAATTCGTTTCTTGAATTTGTAAGCGGACAGTGTGTTCTGTTGTCCCGCTGAGTTGTAGTTCCATAACTTCCGTACCAAGAGGTTCAATGCAACTGAGGAGCGATCGCAGGTTTGGTGTACTGGCACCAGTATCTACATATAATCTATCTGCTAAACTACTAATGCGTTTCCAAGTCATGTACAACTTGCCAATCAGTTGTTCCATTTGGGAAGCTTGATTGACTAAATCAGCCGCTACACTTAAACAGCCAACTCTGTGGGCTTCTTCTAAGGCGGTTTCTATGTCTACTTCTTCTTTAGCCAGTGCTTGGACTTGTGCCGCAGATTTGAGATATTTGGCTAACTGACGCGCTTCTGTAGTTACCTGTTTAATAGTATCTATATCAGGGTTGGCAATGATTTCTTTTTGAATAAATTTTTGGTGTTGTTCTGGCAATTTTTCCATTTCTTTTACCAGTGGGGCAATATATCGCGGTGGTAAGGAATTATCCGCGGCTTTGACCTTTACTGGTTCAGGGATTAAATCTGAAGACATCGCCATCCATTCATCAGTGAGTTGACGGACTTCTCGGCGTGTAATGCGATCGCCTTTTTGGGCGGCTTCACTCACCATTTGTTGTACTTCTGGGGCAGATTTAGCTGTTTCGACAAAGGCGCGTTTGCTAAAGTTATTGACTGCGGCAGGTTCCAGTCTACCTTCTTCTAAAAGAGTATCAGCACTATTCGCTAGTTGAATCCAAGAATAAGCTTGACTCTTGCTGATTTCTCGTTCCTTCAGCCATTTCAGAAAGCCTGTACCCCTACCATCACCACCTTTTTTTTCTCTATCGCGTACTGCTCGTAAAATTCTCCCCCGCCAAATTTCTGTTTGCAGGTCAAAGCGATCGCATACTTGCCAAGCTATCTCCAACTGTTGTAAAAAATCAGACTCAGGAATCTGCTCATCTTCTGGGTCTGGCAGTTCAAAACTAATATCAGTTGGCTGTTGTAGGGCAGCAGCAAGGTCATTAATAGTGTCGGTATCTTGCACGGTAATGGCTGACTAGGGTATGCGTCGGCTTATTATGACATAATCTGCGTGTGATAAAGCAAGATTCCGTTAGGGAGTGTAATTATCAGTTGTTGGTGAAAACCTGCTTTTATGATCCAGCCTACCCATACTGGTAGGGACTGATCAAAAATAGTTAAGTTTATTTATGTATGTGTAAGGGTGAAGGTGTTTTACACCCTTACACCCATAGGACTTACGCAACGCCGATATTGTCATTGCGACCAGAATAGACTATGGAGAAGCAATCCCAGCGTCAGGGGAGATTACTTTACGATCGCTCGTAATGACGGAGTTACGTTATTTTTGCATAAGTCCTGACCCATTCGTCCCTACACCTCGTACCCCTAATTAATCTACACGTTAAATAGGAATAACATGACATCCCCTTCTTGGACGATGTATTCTTTGCCTTCACTTCTGACTAAGCCTTTTTCTTTTGCACCTTTCATCGAGCCATTTGCTACTAAATCATGATAAGCAACGGTTTCAGCGCGAATAAATCCCCGTTCAAAATCAGAGTGAATCACACCTGCGGCTTGGGGTGCAGACATACCTGCGTGAATTGTCCAAGCGCGGGTTTCTTTAGGGCCACTGGTGAAATATGTCCGTAAACCCAATAGTGTGTAAGTGGCACGAATTAAAGATTTCAAGCCGCCTTCTTTGACACCTAAAGATTCTAAGAAATCTGCTTTGTCTTCTTCAGCTAATTCTACTAATTCTGCTTCTACTTGAGCAGATACAATCACGACTTGAGCATTTTTTTGCGCGGCAATTGGCCGGACTCTTTCAACAAATTCATTACCAGTTGCTAAGTCATCTTCTGAAACATTAGCCGCGTAGATAATGGGTTTACTAGTGAGCAGTCCTAGTCCTTGAATAATTACGGATTCTTCTTCATTTAAACTGACTTGACGTACAGATTTACCTTCATTTAAAGCGGCAATTAATTTTTCGAGAACTGTGATTTCAAACTGAGCGTCTTTACTGGTGCGGGCTTGTTTGCGGGTGCGTTCAATACGTCGCTCAATTTGGGCTAAATCTGCTAAACCAAGTTCCAAATTAATAATTTCAATATCCCGTGCCGGATCGACAGAACCGGCAACGTGGATAATATCATCATTCTCGAAACAACGTACCACATGAACGATCGCATCAACTTCTCGAATATGAGATAAAAACTGATTCCCCAGTCCCTCACCCTGACTTGCACCTTTCACCAAGCCGGCAATATCCACAAACTCCACACGGGCTGGGATAATTTGTGCAGAACCAGCAATTTGCGAAAGCACATTTAACCGTTCATCCGGTACTGCGACAACGCCGACATTCGGTTCAATCGTGCAGAAGGGAAAGTTAGCAGCCTCTGCTTTGGCATTGGCTACTACGGCATTAAATAAAGTAGATTTTCCGACGTTGGGAAGTCCGACAATTCCGGCTCTTAGCATTTTGGATTTTAGATTTTTGATTTTGGCTCAAACTACTAAGATAATTCAAACAGGTTCAGGTATGGTTTGGGGAATTGTGCCGGGAACTGTTTGGGGAATTGGGGCGGGGACTGTCTGAGGAATTGGTGCTGGTACAGGTTCCGGTAGAGGTTCGGGAATTCCTGGATTTGGTGTCGGTTCCGGGCTGGGTAGGGGATTTGGTTGCGGAGTCGGAATTTGCGGTTCAGGAATCGCAATAGCTTGAAGATCAATCATGGGTAGTCTAGTTAAATTAGCTGACTTTCCCAAGCTAGATGATTACCTTAGATGCTGACATCTGCCTAGATAATGGAAAAAGGCTGAAGTGTGAAGTCTCAAGTATGAAATGTAGTAGGTTACAAAGTTAAAGGTTTTGAGTTATTAGAGGCGGAAGTGTAAGGATATAGATTTTCAACTCCCTTACACCCCTGTCCAGCAAAATCAAACTTCTGCTGGGTGATATTCTTGCTGTCTTTCTACAAAAGTTTGGACACGGTGGCGGTAGTTGCGGATGGTGTCGTCTACCCAATCGCGATCGCCACTGTTTGCATATAAATGTACTAATGGCTCACTAGCATCAGGTAAAACTAATAGCCAATTGTCATCAAAAGGTTGACCAATTTTCACGCCATCGATGAGTTCGAGGTTTTGGGCTGGGTGAGTTTCTACCAAGTAACGCATTAATGCACCCTTAGCAGTCCAAGGACAGCGAATTGTCTGGGTTCTGTGAATTACGCGGGGTAATTCGGAACGCGCAGTAGCGAGCGATCGCTCCTGAATTGTCAGCATTTCAATAATTTTGGCAATGCAAAACATGGAATCAAACCCTGGATGTAGCTGCGGGAAAATGAAACCAGTATCGCCACTACCTCCCAACACGACATTAGAATTTCTTTGACAAGCTTCCATTAAAGCTGTTGGGTTAGCCTTAGTCCGAATTACTCTACCATCGTGGCGACGGGCGACTTGTTCCACTGCACTGGAGGCGTGAACTGGGACAACTACTGTACCTCTGGGGTTCGAGGTTAATATCATGTCTACCATCAGGGCGGTTAACATTTCGCCGCGAATTGGAAAGCCAGACTCATCTACTAAAATTAGCTGTTCGCCATTAGCTGAGACTTGCACACCAAAATTAGCTTTGAGTGCTTCCACTACATGACCTAGCTGAGTCAACAGTCCTTCCCGATCAGCAGTGGTGACAGCGTGTTTATTCAAGCTGGCATTTAGCACCACTGCATCCGCACCAAATTTATCTAGCATTTGGGGTAAAACAGCCCCCGACACAGCATAAACATAATCTATGACGATTTTGGCGCGACTGTTGGTGAGGGTAGAAACATGCAGTAATTTCTCAAAAGCGGTGCAGTAACGGTCAATGACTTGGCTGGGATAAGCAACATCGCCAACTTCATGAATCAACGCCCGCCGCATATCTTCTTTAAAATAAGCCCCTTCAATTTTCTTTTCTTGGGCTTTAGAAATGTTAATGCCTTTGGCATCCATGAATTCAATTAAGGTGTAGTCGGGGCGGTCGGGATGTACCCTGACATGGATACCACCAGCCACGGACATAGTAGGAATAACTGTCCGGGCGATGGGGATAGCAGTAGCATCGAGGTTTTGAATATCAACCCCTACAGACATTAAACCGGCAATGAGCGATCGCGTCACCATCCGAGAAATGTTCCGTTGGTCTCTCGACACTGTGACTTTAGAACCAGGTTTTAAAGTCGAACCGTAAGCTGAACCCAAACGCACAGCAAACTCTGGCGTAATGTCGATATTCGCCAATCCTTGCACACCACGTTGCCCAAATAAATTTCGTTGGGCAGTATTACCCCAAATTAAGTTGATGTTTAAAATTGCACCGGATTCAATTTTTTTACTCGGCCAAACACGCACACCAGTACTAATTTGTGCTTCTTCTCCCACCGTAGATAACGAACCTACTACAGCCGCTTCTAATACATGAGCGCGACGGTCTACGCGGCTACCACGGGAAATCACACAGGCACTTAAATGTGCTTCTTCGCCAACAAATGCCCCATTCCACACAATCGGACGCTTGAGATTGGCATCAGCCCCAACTGTAACGTTATCACCAATTACAGTCCCAGCTTCAATTTGCACTCTTGCCCCAATTCGGCAATTGTCCCCAATAATTGTGGGAGTTTCAATATGAGCCGTCGTGTCAACAAAAGTATTTTGTCCTATCCAGATCCCAGGGGAAATTTCTTCATAAGCAAAATCGAGTTTTACCTTCCGATCTAAAGCATCATATTGAGCTTCTCGATAAGCATCTAGATGACCAACATCGCACCAGTAACCTTGGGCAATGTAACCATACATTGGTTCATTTTTTGCCAAAAGTAAGGGAAATAAATCTTTAGAAAAGTCAGATTCAGTGTTATCTGGTAAATAATCTAAAGCTTCTGGTTCCAGAATATAAATACCAGTGTTGACTGTATCTGAAAAAATTTCGCTGGTAGAAGGTTTTTCTAAAAATCGCTTAATTTTTCCTTCTTCATCGGTAATTACCACCCCAAACTCAATGGGATTGGGAACCCTAGTTAAAATCAAAGTGGCTTTTGATTGTTTTTGTTTATGAAATTCGATTGCTGCTGTTAAATCAAAATCTGTGATGCTATCACCGCTAATTACTAAAAAAGTTTCATCAAGAAGTTCGGCAATATTTTTGACACAGCCGGCTGTCCCCAGCGGCTGGTCTTCTTCCACAGCGTAGGTCATTTGTACGCCAAAATCGCTACCGTCTTGAAAATAATCTCGCAAGACATCAGGTAAGTAATGTAATGTTGCAATCACTTCAGTGATTTGATGTCTTTTGAGAAGATTAATAATGTGTTCGGCAATGGGACGATTGAGAATCGGCACCATCGGTTTGGGTAAATCGCAAGTTAACGGACGAAGCCTTGTCCCTGAACCGCCTGCCATCAGTACTGCACGCATAAGTCCTCCTAAACTATTTGCAACCTTAGCTGCTTACAAACCCATGAAAATATGTTGGTTTTATCTTTCATTAGTGTCCTATAGATGTTCTGATTTCAGGAACTTCCACAAGAGGCATCTAATAAATGTTAAGCATATTTACTCAACACAGTCGCTGATTTGTCTAGAAAAAAATTAAGAAATGTTTCTGGTAATCGAGTTCATTTATTATGCCAGTTTCAAAGGCTTTTGAGGTAGTAAGGAAGTAGAAAAAAGAACATAGAAATCTAGAATAATATATTTCTTTTTAACTTGATAATTGAGCTTAATTTCGGTTTTGGTAATAGGATACTAGGTGAACTAGCTACAATGCCAGATGCTACTTTACACTGGAGTTAGAGAATGTACTAATCCATCCTTCAGTGGTTATAACATTAGGGCTAAAATCTACTTTGTTAGTATAAATTAAGAATTGCTGATATATTTTGACAATTCTTAACTTCAATTTAGTCAGTAGCGAATGGAGTTAATTCAAGTGAGCAACTTAATTGTATTTGTTTTGATAGTAGGTTATGTCGGTTTAGGTTGGAAGTTTTGGACTGGATTTACAAGGACTAACTTTACACCATCCTTACTCAATCGCATTGCTTTATCTGTTTTATGGCCTGCTTTATTTATCGCCAATCAATCCTATCGGCGCAACTTTAGAAAGGCGCTGAAGGGGTAGGGGTTAATTTTAAGTTTGCAAGTATCGAATGCTGGCGATCGCCTACATCTTAAAATAGTTTAGTTAGTTGTTTTGTTAAATTCGAGAGGCTCAGATACCCGACTTGTTGAAGAAGTCGGGTATCTTGCTGTTCATAAATAATTTAGGGCTGCTATATCACTTAACCAATAGGTAAATTACCTGGATTAACTGCATGAATATATTCACTACCAGAATGTGGTCTACCGCGTTTATATCTGGCTTCTTCGGGATTACCCCATCCTAGCTGTAAAATCATTTCTAAAAAGTTAGGATTTTGCCACTTCCATAAACTTGCCCATTCAGTTCTTTGAGCAATTCTTTCGACATCAGGTGTAGTAATTTGTTGATATTGCTTACTATTATTAAAACTTAAATGTAAATCCATATCTATAGTGACTTCATACCAAAAATTCAAGATCGAATTTTTGGCAGATTGTAATATTGCTATGTCACTAGTCAACCCTACTAATTCGGTATCTACTTCTGGATAGCGCAAGGTTTTGCCTTTGACTGTCATTTCGCGCCAGACAATGCCAGAAATATGATGTTCTCTTTGATAATTGTGAATAGCCGCCTTGAAATCTTGATAAGCAGTGAACTTTTGGAACCCCTCGGTTCTGATAAACTGGTCTATTACAGGATTGCCAGAGACTGTTACTTCTAACTTCAGACGCTCTCCCTTTAGACAAGCTTGGCGTTCGGCTGCCAAAATTTGGATTAGCTCTTCGGTAGTGTAAACTTTTGACATCAGTTATTAGTCAAGGGTCAAGGGTCAATAGTCAATAGTTTTGAACTTGAGACTATTAATTGATTCCCGCAGTTGTGACAACAGGTTATTTAAACATTATCCTTTGGATGAATGGGAATGCAGTAGCCAACAGTACTAAAAATTAGGGTAGACCATCTCAGTCTACCCTGGCAGTTATTTAGCTAACTCACTACTAAATTCGTTGAAAGAACGCCGTTTTAATTCCACTGATTCAGAGCGTGGTAATAAATCAAACACTTCGCGGAATTTATCGTCTATTTCCTCAAAAGGTACTTGACCTTTTTTATTTAACAATACTTTCCCTGATTGATTAAACACGACAACTTGAGGCACACCCCCAGAATAGTAATATCCAGGTTCCGTGGGATCATATTTTGCTTTGACTGGGATTGTATCAACATCAATGGGGATAATCTCTGCTACTCGTCCGTAAAACTCCTGGACGCGAGAAATTACAATGGCATATTTTTTGCAATCGCTACTATCATCAACATAAAATGCTAAAAATGCAGGTTTATGTTCTACTAAAGTCTGTGCTAGTGTCTGTCTTGGTGGAACTAAGGAACCATTGCCAGCATAAACGACAAACATATTGCCATCGTAAAGATCATCATTAATACCAGCGAAAGCAGGTTTGATACTGAACATCAGTAAACACACAAGCAACAACAGGCATTTTGATACCAACCGTCGCCAGTCAGGCATACATTCTTGTAAAAAAATCAACTTTGTAATATTCATCAAAAGGAACCTTGCAAGCTACGATTTGTCGTAAGTTTGTGCTGAATTCGGCAACCTGGGCTGGATAAGTAATTACACCCGCGCACTATTTTTTAAGATAACGTCTTACGGATGAAGTATGAAATTTCTTTTTCACACTTCATACTTTCCTAGTGCTGGCTTTTTGAGTCAAGATTCGCTAAACTCACAAGATTAAATTTACAACTACATTAATTACCAACCATCTGAAGATTAAGGTAAAAAAGTGGGCAATAAAATCAAACTAATAGATAGAGTGCGACTAGGTTTTGCGGTATCTGCGGCGAAAACTGTAACATTTGCGGTGCGATCGCTGCGTCTAGGTGCTGCTAGTGTATTACCAGGGTCAATTGCGCGGCGAATTGAACCTCGACTGTTGCAATTATTGAGTCAGCAGGTAAAAAATGGTGTAATTCTCATCGCTGGGACTAATGGCAAAACTACCACGTCGCTGCTGTTAAAAACAATTCTGGAACGCAAAGGCTATCGCGTCGCCCATAATTCCACAGGTGCAAACCTGGAAAATGGTTTGATGACAGCTTTACTAGAAAACACTAACTTGGTAGGTTCACTGGCTGCTGACTACGCCATTTTGGAAGTAGACGAGAATATTGTACCGAAAGTCTTAACGCCACTCCAGCCGCGAATTATCCTTTGTTTAAACTTGTTCCGCGACCAACTTGACAGGTACGGGGAAGTAGATACCATTAGTAAACGCTGGACAAAGGTAATTTCGACTCTGCCAAAAGAAACGGTGGTAATTCCTAATGCTGATGACCCGACTTTATCGCACCTCGGTCAGCAGTTACCGCAACGAGTGTTATTCTTTGGTTTGAATGAACCAGAACAGTATCTGGAATCAATTCAGCACGCGGTAGATTCTATTTATTGCCCTAATTGTGGTCATTCTTTAGATTACAAAGGCGTTTATTTATCTCATTTGGGAGATTTTACTTGTCCGAGTTGCGGTTTTAGTAAGAGTAAACCAACCCTAGAAAGTAGCGAGTGGGGACAAATTTTGGTTGGTTTGTATAACAAATATAATACTTTAGCTGCTGCGACTGCTGCCATTGAATTGGGCGTTGATGAAGCAACAATTAGAGATACTATTAATAATTTCCAAGCTGCATTCGGTCGTGCAGAAGATTTAGTAATTGATGGTAAAAAGGTCAGAATTTTATTATCAAAAAATCCTGTAGGAACAAATGAAACTATTCGGGTAGTGAATCAAAGTACTGATAAAACTACACTAATGGTTTTAAATGATCGCACTCCCGATGGTACTGATGTATCCTGGATTTGGGATGTGGATACAGAAAAATTAGTCGAACGCGGCGGAACTATTGTAGTGAGTGGCGATCGCGTTTATGATATGGCTTTACGTCTACGCTACAGCGACAAGTCTCTGGAGAGTAACTTAAACTTAATTGTAGAAGAAGATTTACGCCAAGCGATCGCAACTGCCTTAAAAAATACACCAGACAACGAAACCTTACATATTCTACCTACTTATTCCGCCATGCTAGAAGTACGTGAAGTGTTAACCGGCAGAAAAATTCTTTAGGGAATGGGAAATAGGGAATTGAGAAGCTTTTTTATAATCTTTCTCACTTCCTAAACTAAATAAACGTGAATTCGACAGACCTCTCCCTCCCAGCCTCCCTCTCCTAAAAGGCGAGGGAGGAGCAATGAAAAATAAGAGTTTTACTCCCCTCTCCTCGTAGGAGAGGGGCTGGGGGTGAGGTCAAAACAGCCCTCATCGAACTCAAGTTAAATAACTGGTATTCGGGACAATAGGAAAGAAAGCGTATTCATACCAAGCAGTCCAGATAAAACTTCTCAACCACCGTTGACGCTTTTCGGGGTTGAATTCATACTCAAATACCCCACGAGATGTATCAATAGAAGATAGGTGAGAATTGCAACCACAACCATGTTGATAAGTAAAGCCATATTTAGAGGCTATACTTTGCACCTTCATTTGCATCGCAAAAACCTTACCTGCGTGTAATATCGCATCCCAAGAACGCTTATGTTCGATATCACGCTTATCAAATCTTAAAGCGCGTTCTTCAAATACATGATCGCGGTAAATTGGTGCTAAATGCACATGATAAAAACTAGCTGGTAGTTCATAGCCAAACTCTTGGAAAAGTTCTATTCCTATCCGAGCTACTTTTACTTCATTTGCAAACTCTTCTCCCTTTGATTCTACATATTGAAGCAGTGTAGAAAAATCTGGATAGCTAGTTTTTATAAAGTCATAACCGTAAAATTCTAGGGTTTCCCAAGCTAACTTTCCAAATAGCTGGGAGAATGACGATTTGAGATATTCTAGTTCTGGACGTTCGTTAAATAAGTCAACATCACCCTGTTCTAACTTATATTGAAATAACTGTGCCATCTCAACATAACTTTGTGGATCAGGCATTCCCACATTTGCCAATCCTTGAGCAATATCTTGCCACACAGAAGGTAGTTGAGACACAGGAACTGCATTTTCATACGCAATTACCGTCAAATTGGGAGCTTCAATTGCTTGCATATAATCTCCGTTTTAGATATTCAGAATTTGTCGCTTAGTTAAATAAAGTTAACTTTTTCGGAATTTGAAAACACAGTGTAACTATTTACCCAATATTTAGTAAATTTACAGTCACCTGTGGAGATTATGACTGTCTGACAATTACAAAACTGTGGCCTAAAATACTGAAGTCTGGCAATAATTACTATATGTCTATCCATCCAAAAATTTTAACTACCAAACCCATTACCGAGGACAGATTTACGATATGCTGACCCCAGCATCTTTGGTTGTAGATATGCACCTAATGCTGCAACCATAGAAAGAAAAAAGTTATAAATTATCAGTTATGAGTAAAGAGTTATGAGTTCTGAACAATTAGAATTAACTATTGGTTGGTTGTATCCAACTTTGATGAGTACCTATGGCGATCGCGGTAATGTAATTACAATAGAACGCCGCGCCCAGTGGCGCGGATACAGCGTCAAAGTTTTACCATTAGACCAAAACTCCACCGCCGAAGATATTAAATCTGTAGATGTAATTGTAGGTGGTGGCGCACAAGACCGTCAGCAAGAAATTGTCATGCGTGACTTGCAAGGCGCGAAGGCTGATGCAATGCGCGAAAAAATCGAAAATGGCACACCAGGAGTCTTTACCTGCGGTTCACCCCAACTGCTAGGACATTATTATGAACCAGGACTAGGACAGCGGATTGAAGGTTTAGGAATACTCGATTTAGTTTCTATCCATCCTGGGGAAAATACCAAACGTTGCATCGGTAACTTAGTAATTGAAGTCACAGCCTCCCGCCTAGCAAATGATTTAGCAGAAATGACAGGTGGTAAACCCTATCTCGTCGGGTTTGAAAATCACGGTGGACGCACCAAGTTAGGCAAAGTGGAAGCCTTGGGGCGTGTGGTGTATGGCTTAGGCAATAATGGCGAAGATGGTACCGAAGGCGCATTTTATCAGAATGCGATCGCAACTTATTCTCACGGCCCCTTATTACCCAAAAATCCTTTTGTGGCTGACTGGTTAATTCAAACAGCGTTGCGGCTGAAATATCAACAACCCATCACCCTCAAACCGTTAGATGATGACCTCGCAATACAAGCGCGAGAATCCATGCTAAAGCGCTTGAAAGTTGCCGTACCATCTTCTTGATTGAAAATGTCACGACATTCATAGAGAACATCCAGACGTTTTTCTTTGATTCTGGCTACTATTATTCTCGCTTGGTTTTCGAGAGTTGCGATCGCTAAGTTTTTAGGCGAACAAAATTCCCAATGGTTTCTCTGGATTTGTCTAGTTGTCGGGATAATATTTATAGATTAATCAGAAAATGAATATAGAGAGAATTTTCAAAAGTACTGATTTTTTTCAACCTACAGATGGTGAACCAATTCGTTCAGTTGTGACGGAATCACCAGATGCAGTTGTAGTTGCTTGGTATGTCAAACCCGGACAAGAAATTGGAGCGCACATTCATCCTTATGGTCAGGATACTTGGACAATATTATCCGGTAGTGGTGAATATTATTTAGATATAGAAGGTACTCGCAAAATAATTACCACCGGAGATGTAGTTGTAGCACCAGTCAAATGTGTTCACGGTGTGTTCAATCATGGCGATGAACCTTTGATATTTATCTCTGTCGTAACACCTTATGAGGCTGGATATGAACCTGTAACCATCAAATCGTCAACAGCCTGAGTAAATCTAGCAGTTTTCAAAACGCTTTAAGTCCTTATGCCATAGGTTGCTGTACTAAAACTCAACAGAACTGCGTTGACTAGGAGCGATCGCATCTTTGCGAATATTGCACCATAATAAACGAAAGGCGATCGCATAAGCTAAGGATTCAAATAAGATATGCGGATGAATCTGTAATGAACCTAACCAAAAATCTACGGGGAAAGTTTAGAAATTGCGCTGCTTGTATTATTTGCCATTGGTCATTTGTAATAGGAATCATATTGGATTTGAGAAAAAACTGACTATCTGTCAGATGGGACTTAATTCCTATATTCCAGATTGATTCACCCTACAGGCTGAACTGCATATTAAATTTTGCTAAAAAACATAAATATTATGCCTTCCCCAATTTTTATTTGGGAAAGGCATGATTAAAAAGTTGGAATTCTCAGTGTTTAATTTCTAAATTGAGGATGTAACATCCCAGTTGGACTTTTTCTGCCCACAATTCATATTCTAGCCGCAAGTGTTCGGGAAATTGTTTGCCAGCGAGTGTTAATGTTTTCGTAAAATTGCGTAAGCGAATCGGATTATGTGGTTGTAATGATTCCGTTGGCAACCAATAACGGCTAACACCGTATACGCCTTGTTCCCAAAAGTGGCGGTAACTTACTTGACCATTACCTTGCATAGTCATAATTACCCGATATGGAGAAATTTCCAGCCACAAAATTCTGGGGCTGCTGGGAACGTAAGCAGTGTTTGTTCTGTGGGGCAAAGTTGCCTCTGTACTGGGAGAAGTTTCGACTTCACAGGTAATCAGAGGCGGTGCAGTTAACAGTAAATGAAATCGTTCAGTATCTTTTTGATACAGTGTTCCAGCAGTTTCTACCACTGACCAGAACGGCAGGTCGGTGGAAATTAGTGATAAGCACACAGGCTTGCGATGATAGGTCAGCATGGGAGCGATATGGGCTAACAGCTATTGAATAACAAAATGAAATTAATCTAGGGAGTCTAGCAGTCCAGAACCAGCAACTAAATAGTAAAACATGCTTAATCTTAACTGAATATGCTGATTTGGTAAGCTAAATATCTAAACATAAAAATAAGTTAAATCTAAATTTAAATATTGAAAACAACATTTTTTTTTAGAAAGGTAACTTTAAATACCGTGAATAAATACTTATAGTTTTGTGAAATTTATATTTTGTAGCAAACAGTTAAAATAACAGAGTCATTTTTACAACAGCAAATTTACTGTCTTGTCCAGATTATAGTTACGTGGAAACTCCCTAGCCTGGGTAAGAACGGATTCGCCGAATCGAGAACAGATAAATATCAATTGCCGAAATCATGTCAATAGATGGATGATAGTAGTTAGACAAAGACAGCAATTGCCAATCTAAAAGTTTGCATACTGTTACTTTGAGTCCAAAAAAATACCAGACATAGTTTGTATATCTCCTAAAAAGCCAACTTGCCATAAATAAATATTGAAATTTATTATGCAAGTGTCTAAGTAAATTTAATATGACAAAATAACGATAGGATACTAGTATAGGTCGGCGGAAATAAACAGACCAAACTTCGACTACTTTGGCTGCGCTCAGTGACCATCTGGAATTGCTAAAAGGCTTGTGATATGACTATTCTTTCTTTTTCCTTTTGACTTTTGCCTTGTTGTACTAGTACAGCACAGCGTATATAGCGCTTTGTAGTGAGTAGATTTTAGTGATAACCTAAAAAATCACTTGATTTGCCTTATGTATATAGAATTTGGGCGGGAAATCTGTGGCAATCTCGACACCGCAGAGAAACGAGAATGGTTAGTCACCAATGGTATAGGTGGTTATGCTTCTGGGACTGTGGCTGGTTTGCTAACCCGTCGCTATCACGGCTTACTTGTAGCAGCATTACATCCACCATTAGGTCGTACTTTACTGCTGGCAAAACTAGATGAAACTGTTTTGTATGGCGATCGCTATTATCCCCTACATACAAATCGTTGGGCAGATCAAATCGTTAGCCCCCACGGTTATCGACACATTGAATCTTTTGCTTTAGAAGGTACAATTCCCATCTGGCGTTTTGCTGTGGCGGATGCTTTGTTAGAAAAGCGCATCTGGATGCAGCAAGGCGCAAACACAACATATATCCAATATGTTTTGCGGCGTGCTACCCAACCTTTACACCTGACACTCAAAGCAATGGTCAACTACCGCGATTATCACAGTGACACCCACAGCAACGGCTGGCAAATGTCTATTGAGCAGGTAGAACAAGGGATTTGCATAACGGCTGATTCAAGTGCTACACCATTTTATTTGTTGAGCGATCAGGGCAACGCTTCACCAGTTCACAATTGGTACTATAACTTTGACTTGGCAGTTGAGCGTTATCGGGGCTTGAATGACAGAGAAGATCATCTCCATGCTGGCACTTTTGCCGTAAAACTCAATCCTGGAGAAGCAGTTACCTTTGTCGCCAGTACAGAAAAACTAGCAGACTTGCATGGTGAAACAGCACTCAAATTACGCCACACTCAAGAGCAGAAACTAACAGAACTTTGGCAAAGTAATCGTTCCCTGGATGCTCAGGAGTCTCCCGCCTGGATTAACCATCTGGTACTAGCTGCTGACCAGTTTATTGTTGACCGCCCAGTACCAGAAGAAGGTCACGGCAAAACTATCATTGCTGGTTATCCCTGGTTTAGTGATTGGGGACGAGACACAATGATTAGTTTACCTGGGTTGACAATTGCCACTGGCCGTCCAGAGGTTGCACGGGCAATTCTCCGAACTTTTGCTAAGTATGTAAACCAGGGAATGCTACCCAATCGCTTTCCTGATGCGGGTGAGCAACCAGAATACAATACAGTCGATGCGACACTTTGGTTCTTTGAAGCAATTCGCGCTTATGACAACGCCACAAACGACGATAATTTCCTAAGTGAATTGTTTCCTGTGCTTGTAGATATCATTTATTGGCACTGTCGCGGCACACGCTATGGTATCCACCTTGATCCTACAGATGGCTTACTTTATGCAGGTGTGACAGGCACACAACTAACTTGGATGGATGCCAAAGTTGGAGATTGGGTAGTAACACCGCGAATTGGCAAACCAATTGAAGTTAATGCCCTTTGGTATAATGCCTTACGCACAATGGCCAAGTTTGCCCGTCAACTGGGTAAACCACATCAAGAGTATGAGGCAATGGCAGACCGCACTTTAGCTAGATTTTCGCGCTTTTGGAATGAGGAGCGAGGTTACTGCTATGACGTAATCGATAGTCCTGATGGTGATGATGCGGCGTTGCGTCCAAATCAAATTTTTGCTGTGTCTTTACCAGAAAGCTCCCTCACACCAGCCCAACAAAAAAGCGTCGTAGAAGTTTGTGGACGAATGCTGCTGACTTCTCATGGATTGCGATCGCTTTCTCCTGACCATCCCCAATACCAGGGAATATACGGTGGTAATCAGTATCAACGCGATGGAGCATACCATCAAGGAACAGTCTGGGGTTGGTTGTTGGGGTCATTTGTCCTCGCTCATCTGCGCGTCTACAAAAATCCACAACAGGCGCGGCAATTTCTCGCACCAATGGCTAATCATCTCACAGTACATGGGGTTGGTAGTCTCAGCGAAATTTTTGATGGGGATGCGCCGATGACTCCACGCGGATGTACTGCACAAGCTTGGACAGTAGCAGAAGTTTTACGCGCTTGGTTAGCGACTGAGAGTTGATTAGCTAAAACACGTCTAAATTACAGAATCACCCGTAAAGGTCGTTTTTGGTCATTAATTTTAGAGAAATGAGGTTTCAGAATGCCAGTGGTAGACACGAAGCTTTCTCGTATCTACTACTGGAATGGAGATGAGATTGTTGGTGTTTTGACAATGATCAATTGGAATTTTTATAAGGAAGATCGATTCTAGCAGTACCTACAGGAATTTCTCCTTGTAAACCAGTTCGTTTAGCTGTCACTCCATAGAGCAATATTCTCCCATCTAAAATCTTTGTTTGTACACCTGTTAATTGCACTTCTAAAGAACTACCCGAAGCCACTGGTTGGTCAAAAGTAATTGATAAACGTTCTTTAGTAATTTCTGTTTTAGCCCCAATCTCTTTACCCGATTCATCTACAACCCGGACATTACTAAAACGTTCCATTTGATTGGGTAGAGAAATCATTAAGTCTTGTACAGACATGCCCAGTACGGACACCTTAATAAAATGCGTATCGTTTCGGACACCAGAGTTGGTGATACTGGGAACATTAACTGTATATGCAATTTGAGATGATAACGATGAATCAATCTGTTGAGAGTTGGTCGGCGTAGCTATAGCTGTAGGGGCTGTAGAGAGTATTAACGCAGACAAACTACCATAAATTAAACCTTTCATAATTCAAGCCTTGATGTCGATAAATATGTCTAACTAAATACATTAATTTATTAACATTAAAAAAAGCTGAGGATAACATTAAAATTTTGTAAAACCACTCATTAAATGCTCTTGTACAATAATAAGTTTTAAGGCGTAAAATCCTTACATATCATAGAAAAAAGCTAAAAAATTTTCATAATCAAAGAGAATTTTTAGTATGTATAAAACACCCTCATAATAGGGGTGTTTTAAAAGAAAATCCCTCATTAGGAATGGGGAATACAATAGAACTTGATACTTTAAAAATATTTTGTTAGTAATAAATTAAAGCTTTTTTCAGCAAAAGCTTTAATTCTATTCAGGAAAAACTCATTTTTCTCAAGCGTTGTGCGATTAAAGTTAAATTATGTAAAGCGGTGCTTGGATATTGTTTAAAGCAAAAACTTATGTAGGGCAATTTGAGGAAATTAGTTGCTATAAAAATCTAGTTTGATTACTGAACATAATTATGTAGAGGGGAATAGGCAACAGGTAACAGAGAAAAGCAAAGACGGTAGCTATAAATGCAAATATGAGTCCTATATATATGAGATATTCCCATGAATTTTGCCGGAAATCTTTCCAGAAAATTAGTCGAGTTTTTTGTAGTCAGAATTGACCCTGCTTCACTTCATTTCCGGTTGACTGTTGGCATCATTATGATTGTGACGTTCGGACTAAGTAGCTTTACAATCTGGGCGGGTTGGGAAATCAGACAGTTTCTGATGATTGCTCATCAAAATTATGGTATGGCTGATGATGCTCAACTGTTGACGATGATTCAAAGTTTGGGAATAATGGGCGTTTGCTCACTTACTACTACAATTGTTTTGACAGCGTTGTTTATTAAGCGATCGCTTTTACCATTACAACAGATAAATCAATGGGCAGAAACCTGCACCAATGAATTGATTCCCCACCAGCTAGGCTTAAACCAAACACCAAGCGAAATTCAGGAGTTAGCCCAGACATGGATGGAATTTTTAACCAGGCTTTCCGAAGCCAAAGAACAGCAACGCCAGTTGTTCAGCGATTTAGCCCATGAATTACGCACACCTCTGAGCATGGTTTATGGATATCTGCAAAGAAGTTTACAACGCAGTCATAATTTAGCCGCTTCCCAGAAAGAAACTCTCGAAATGGCTGTTTCTGATGCGGAAAGAATGAATTATATTTTGCAAGACTTACTATATTTAGCACGGGCAGATAACAGCACAATTCCTTGTCCCTGGGAAACTGAACCTTTATTACTCAATGATTTGCTTACAGCTATAGCTGAGATAACCGAAAAATTTCATCATCGGTTAATTCAGGTAGAAATCCCGCCTTTTCCTATTAAAGTCAAGGCAGAACGTCATCAGCTAATGCAGATATTAAGCCATCTGATTGCCAATGCAGTTAAATACTCAGATGTAGGTGAGCCAATTACCTTGCAGCTAACTCAAGCTAATGGTTGGGCAATGATTCAAGTCAGCGACAAAGGATGTGGTATCCCTTTATTAGAACAGTCCCGCATTTTTGAACCATTTTATCGAGTAGATGCGTCTCGTACCCGTTCCACAGGCGGCACTGGGATGGGTTTATGTATCGTCAAACGCCTTGTAGAGTGCATTGGCGGTACAATCGAACTTCGTTCAGAACTGGGGAATGGCAGTATTTTTATTTTGAAATTACCTACATTATTAGGAGGGAACAGGTAATAGGTGACAGAGTTAAAAGTCCTGTGCTGTCTTAGTTTTATAAATATTTTATTACCGAGTTGAATTTCAAGATAGCGATCGCTATTTCATAACCAAACGCCTAAATCAATCATCAAAGGAGTTTACGCACCTATGTCAAATAATAACTTTACACTCTCTCGCAATTTAGTACGCAACTTATCGATCATATCCTTGAGTTTTCTACTTCTGTATGGCGCATCCCGTGTCATGTTTCCCACTCCCGCTAGTGATATCTCAACTACGACACCTCAGAATAAACAGGTAGCTGTTTTCGCTGGTGGTTGCTTTTGGGGAATGGAAGCAGTTTTTGAGCATCTCAACGGTGTTTCTGATGTTGTTTCTGGCTTTTCTGGTGGCGATGCAACCACCGCAGACTATACCCTTGTCAGTTCTGGATTCACTAATCACGCGGAATCAGTGAAAATCACTTATGATCCATCAAAAATTTCCTACGATCAACTACTAAAAGTTTACTTTTTAGTAGCCCATGACCCAACACAATTGAATCGCCAAGGGCCTGATTCCGGTAGACAATATCGTTCAGTGATATTTTTTGCTAACAATAAGCAAAAACAAGAAGCACAAAAATATATTGATCAACTCAATCAACAAAAAATCTTTAACAAGCAAATTGTCACCGAAGTAAGTCCATTACAAGGTTTTTATCAAGCTGAAGAATATCATCAAAACTATATTGTGCGTAATCCTGATAGTCGCTATGTCGTAGCAAATGACTTGCCAAAATTAGCTAAACTTGAAACCACGTTTCCAGAAATTTATACTAAATAGAATTTGCTGAAAAAGTTATCTATGCGGGTGTTTAGATCCCGGACTTTTTCAAAAAGTCCGGTCACGACAACAACTCAGACACCCTTAAAAGATTGACTTCAGAACTAGAAATGCACTAACCCATAAAATCAAACTCATAGGTGCGCCGATGAGAACTCCGGCGATCGCCCAACCGCGTTGATGTTCTTTAAAATGTTCAATACTGCGCCATTGTCTACTTTTCCAAGCCCATTCATTGCCTTTTGCCCCCATAGCGATCGCCATAAACCAACCAATTTGTGGTACAAAACAAAACAATCCACACCATACCTGATTAGTCCATAACCAAAACCAAGGTAATAAAAACGCCCCCCAATTCCATCCCAAAATCTCTTCTGGTACAGGTTCCGTAGAATTAATCCCACAACCAGAATTATTAATTATTTTATGGCTGACAGGTTTGACAGCCAAATTCGATTTTAAAGTATCAAGTGCTTGGCGGGCATTACTAAAGCGTTGTTCCGGCGCAGGTTCAGTCATCTTTTGCAACCAGCGCACAAAACTAGAACTTGCGTTCACTCGGTCAGCGAATTGTATCCGCAAATCTTGTTGCGGTAAATCACCAGGGGGAACACCAGTTAATAAATGAATTAACGATGCACCCAAAGCATACAAGTCAGATGCAGGAACAGCCCGACCGCCAAATTGTTCCATCGGCGCATAACCATAAGTTCCAACCACCGTAAAGGTCACACCTTCTTTAGCAGCTTTATCTTGAACTGCACCGAAATCTACCAAATATACCTGATTATCTTCACCCCAAATTAAATTACTGGGCTTGATATCCCGATGTAACACACCAGGATTCAATTCATGCAGATATATCAGAATTTTTAAAACCTCAGTCGCAATTTTCCTGGCGTGCTTTTCTGTACAGTGTTTACCAACTGCAAGTTTTTCTTTGAGCGATTCCCCAGGAATATATTCTTGGACTAAGCCAAACCACAATGTGTGGTCATCAACACAAAAATAATCAATGTATTGCGGAATCCGCGGATGTTTTAGCTGTTTGAGAACTTGTGCTTCCCTCTCAAACAACTTCAAATCATCCCACTGGACAGTTCCGCCGAAAGCCAAAAGTTTGACCACAACTAATGATTCTTCCCCATCAGCAGCTTGTAAATCTTTGGCCAGCCAAGTTTGGCGAATGCCATTATTACCTAGTTGCCGTTGGATTTGATAACGGTGGTGTAATATCTGTTCTATTTGCAGCATCTAACACCTGTTGGCAGTTTACGCTAAGGTGATTCCCCTACTATTCCAGGATAGACATTACACAGATAATTTGGGGGCAGATGTTTACCAAAACTCAACTAAGAATCGGAATCAGGCTGATTTAGTCAGCCAAACTTGGCTTCTAATCAAAAATCTCCCTTGTGTTTCGATTCATAAACTTCGGTAATTAGCTAATAAAAGTTTGGGTGTGGTTTTGGGAAAAGTGGTGAGACAAACAGATGTTGTCGTTCTCGGTAGCGGTGTCGGTGGTTTAAATTGCGCGGCGATTAGCTCAGGTTGCGATCGCTCTGCCGCGAGCTGCATTACGCTAATTATTACTCCTCAAATTTGTAGTAGATGTTGATGTGTGATGTAGAGACAAATTTCTGTCTCTACATTCTTTATCGAATCAGTACTCAACACTTATACAGGCTTTTTCCCGATAATAGTCCGGTGACGGGGGTCACTGGCGACTTCAATTGTGGGTGAAAAACCTATTTCTTCCAAAGCTGCTTGAATATCGAAACCATAGTAATCATCACTCCAAGGTTCCGTACTTTTCATTAAAGTAAACAGGGCAGGTGGGAGATTTTGAATTACAGGCGATCGCGGGTTATTATCTACCAAGGCAATATAACCACCGGGTCTGAGAAGTCGTTTAGCTTCCAGGAAAATCTCTTTGCTGGCATAGCTTGGCAATTCATGACATACAAACTGGAGTGTCACCAAGTCAAAGGAATTATCTGGTAAGCCTGTCTTTTCGGCTCTACCATGAACCCACTGAGAAATTTCATTATTCACATCTCTCGCCTTAGCCACAGCCAGCATATAGGGCGATAAATCTAAACCAACAGTCCGAATTGGCTGTTCTTGCTTCTCTTGATAATAACGATGCAGCGCCATCGTCGATAAACCTATCGAGCAGCCAATGTCCAGAATTTCTCTCACCTGCAAAGGGCCGTAAGCTGCCAAAACATCATGAAAAGTGCCTCTGAGTCTGCCATGAGCCGCTTCCCAAGTCAGATTTTCTTGCGGCCAAACACGCAAAGACATGGCGTAAGTGGCTGACTCCGCTTCAAAAGCCGCTTCCCAGCAAAGATTACCCTCAGCGTAAGCGTGGAATGGTACTTTGTAATATTCTGGATACACAACTTCCGGGTTCGTAACTGCACCTAGGAGTTGTTTGGTCATCAGTCCTTGCAGTGCTTCAGCGTTTTTGCGCCAGGGAATTCCATTTTTTTCTGCTGTTGTGATTAATACTTGTCTAGCTTGGTATTTCATCACATTGTAAACAGGTTTGGTATGGATCAGCAGATTAACGAACTTGGAGAGTATGCTTTCACCAGCCCAATCAGGTTTGATTTTATTTTTCATCAGTTTGAGGAAATGAAGCGATAATTGCCTATACCTATTTTAGGTTTGATCGCTGCTTTCAAAAGCATCGTTTTTTCTATTCTTGCTTTTAACTTCCCAATTTTAGGTTCTTGTGTTATTTAACCTCGGTAGACTGATACAGCGTGTTGAGAATAAATGAAGTTAATAGGGTGTGTTAGGCGTAAGCCGTAACGCACAGAAAAAGATGGTGCGTTACGGCTAATTCTCACTATCTTAAGTTCCAAAATCTTTGCATAGCCGTCACCCTACTTATATATTTAGGACTTACGCAACGCCGATAATGTCATTGCGACCGGAACGAAGTGTAGGGAAGCAATCCCAGGGTTAGGAGAGATTACTTCCCTATCGGTCGTAATGACGGAGTTACGTTATTTTTGCGTAAGTCATGATATTTACTAATAACTATTTATTTTTATCTAAGAGCGTTTCAAATTCTGCTTGCAAAGCCCTAATATCTGCCAGTCTGGCTACAACTAAATTATTTTGTCCTGCGTCACTTAAGCGTGCTTTCCAATATTGAATACTTTCGGAATGATTCACCCAAAACCGAACTACTGTGTCTACTACTTGGTCTAAATCCCAGCCCCATTTTGCAGGCACAGGTTCCACCGTTTCTATAAACGCATCTAGTGTACATATATGTGTTCCAAGATATTCCACGCCTAGATACAGTGGTTTTTGCATACTCTGTTGTTGATGGTTGAAAAACTGCAAAACTGGAGATACCCCGACAATATCAAAAGTGTATTTCATTTGGTTCCTCCCAACAGGTTATTACTTACAAGGAGATTTGGCTTGTGATAATTATGGCTTGTGAATGTCTAATTTTATCTCTGTAAAACAGCCTATTTTTGCTTTATATCTCAGGAAATAAACTTCTTTATTTATTAGCACTCATCAGCTTAGAGTGCTAATTTAAATCATATTTAATTGCTGTACTATTAAAGAGTTTCAGGCATCTTTTTAGAAAAGTGAATTAGTTTTAATAATTTTTTAATTTTTATATTTTAAATCTTATATTTTGTACCGCATCTAAATCCCCTAATCTTAATCATGGGGATTTCCTTGTTTTTGAGGATACACTGACTTGTACTAAGTGTAGTTTAGGGGTGCAGCCAAAGTAGCTTATCGAAGTGTTCCCCATTCCCTGTGGTCTTTTAATTGTTTGTATTGCATTGTACGAAAAGTTCTTTGCCATCAAGTCCTAAATTACTTGATATATGAGCTATAGTGTTGTCTTCATAATTGCTAATACTGAGAGAGGAGTTGTATAATGCGTCAGATATTACCTTTATTCGTAAGTATCATAACTGTTGCCAGTTTGAGTGCTAATACTGTGACGCTGGCAAATACACAATCTCAGCTTGGAAAAACATATTTAGCCCAAAAACTCAACTGTAACGATCCGCAAACTCAATCAGAAATGAATATCTGCTCTCAGTTGTCATATCAAAATGCCGATAAAAAATTAAACCAAGTTTATAAACAACTGTTACCAAAATTGTCAAAGACTAGACAACAAAAATTAATTGCTGCACAGTTAGCCTGGATTAAGTTTCGTGACGCTAGTTGTGAGTTTGAACGCAGTGCATACGAAGGGGGAAGTATTGCACCTAATATTTATGCTGGCTGCTTGGAAGAAGCTACAAAACAGCGTACTCAACAATTACGTGAGTATCTCCAACGTGACGATTATTAACAAGAAGATAGGAGATAAAGGGGAAAAGTATTTGATGAAGCAGTTTTTTTGGTCTGGTACTTTACCTAACTGATTACTGTTTTTTGTAAAAAAATGTAAAGTGAATTCAAAATAAAATTGCTTTTAATTAAGCGATCGCAATCCGTTAAGTCACTCACTGCGGTAGTCTAGATGAAAGTGAATGTATCGCCTGGTTTGACATAACGTTATTATGACTTCAGTTGTTTCCAGTGCAACCCGCACTATTCGTATTGGTTCTCGTAAAAGTCAACTTGCTCTAGTTCAAACATACTGGGTAAGAGAGCAATTACAAAGCAGCTTCCCAGATATCACTTTTGAAGTCCACACCATGTCTACCCAAGGCGACAAAATCCTAGATGTAGCGTTGGCGAAGATTGGCGATAAAGGACTTTTTACTAAAGAACTCGAACTGGGAATGATCAACAAGGAAATTGACTTTGCGGTTCATTCCCTCAAGGATCTGCCAACTAATTTACCAGAAGGTTTAACACTAGCGGCAATTACAGAACGGGAAAACCCCGCTGATGCACTAGTTGTGCATGAAAAGCACAAAGACAAGCAAATTGAAACCTTGCCAGCAGGTGCAGTGATTGGGACATCATCACTACGACGGTTAGCGCAATTACGCAATCGTTTTCCCCACTTTACCTTTAAAGATGTGCGCGGTAACTTAAATACCCGGTTGGCAAAACTGGATGCTGGTGAATACGATGCTTTGATTTTAGCAGCCGCTGGGTTACAACGTTTGGGGATGGGCGATCGCGTGCATCAAATTCTCCCTAAAGAAATTTCTCTCCACGCTGTGGGACAAGGTGCATTGGGGATAGAATGTCGTGCTGATGACAAAGATTTGATATCCTTACTCAAAGCTATTGAACACCCCGAAACCCGCGATCGCTGTTTAGCAGAAAGGTCATTTTTACGGATTCTGGAAGGTGGTTGTCAAGTACCCATCGGTGTAAATACAGAAATTCATGAAGGCAATTTAACCCTTACAGGTGTAGTCGCCAGTGTCGATGGCCAGAAAATCGTCAAAGATACCGTCACAGGAACAGCCTCTAATGCTGAAGCGTTGGGTGCAGAATTAGCCAAACTTCTGCGGGAACAAGGCGCACAAGAAATTCTTGAGCAAATATTCGCCGAAATCCAACGGGGTTCTTAAAATACTGGCAAACAGATGTGGTTAGATAAGAATTGAGCCAAAAGGATGAAGTGTAAAGGATACAGGATAAAAAATCGGTACATGACTCACCCGTAATTAGCGCGGCAAAGATGCGTTGTTTCCGAGATTCCTGCCCCATTCTTGCATCGGAGCAGTACCTTTATACTTCAGACTTCCAACTTCAGAATTTTCATAAATATTAGGCAGAACCGGGGAAACAACAAAGACCATGCGGATTCTATTCGTTGCAGCAGAAGCAGCTCCCGTTGCGAAAGTAGGAGGAATGGGTGATGTTGTGGGAGCATTACCTAAAGTCTTAAGAGAAATGGGGCATGATGTCCGCATATTCCTGCCTTATTACGGGTTTTTACCAGATAAAATGGAAATTCCCAAAGACCCAATTTGGTGGGGATATGCCATGTTTCAGGACTTCGCAGTTTACGAAAGTGTACTGCCCGGTACTGATGTTCCCTTGTATTTATTTGGACATCCTGTATTTAATCCCCGCCGCATCTATTCGGGAGAAGACGAAGATTGGCGGTTTACCTTTTTTGCGAATGGTGCGGCTGAGTTCTGCTGGAATTACTGGAAGCCAGATATCATCCATTGTCATGATTGGCATACAGGGATGATACCCGTATGGATGCACCAAGACCCAGATATCACCACAGTATTTACCATTCATAACTTGGCTTATCAAGGGCCGTGGCGTTGGTATCTAGATAAAATTACTTGGTGTCCTTGGTATATGCAGGGACACAACACAATGGCAGCTGCGGTACAATTTGCTGACAGGGTGAATACTGTTTCCCCAACCTATGCCGAACAAATTAAAACACCTGCTTACGGTGAAACTATAGAAGGTTTACTGTCATTTATTAGCGGTAAGTTATCAGGGATTGTGAATGGGATAGATACTGAGATTTACAACCCGGCTGATGATAAATATATTACTCAGACATTCACTACCGATACTTTAGATCAACGTAAGAAAAACAAAGTTGCTTTACAAGAAGAAATGGGTTTAGAGGTCAACTCTCAAGCCTTTTTGATTGGTATGGTTAGCCGATTAGTCGAGCAAAAAGGCTTGGATTTGGTCATTCAAATTTTAGACCGCTTCATGGCATACACAGATGCCCAATTTGTGTTGTTAGGGACAGGCGATCGCTATTATGAAACTCAAATGTGGCAATTAGCATCGCGCTACCCCGGACGTATGGCGACTTATTTGCTGTATAACGATGCCTTATCCCGGCGGATATATGCTGGAACTGATACCTTCTTAATGCCTAGCCGTTTTGAACCTTGTGGAATTAGCCAAATGATGGCCATGCGCTACGGTTCCGTTCCCATCGTCCGCCGCACTGGGGGATTAGTTGACACCGTAACCCACCACGACCCCATCAACGAAGCTGGTACAGGTTATTGCTTCGACCGCTACGAACCTTTGGATTTGTTTACCTGCATGATCCGCGCGTGGGAAGGTTTCCGTTACAAACCTCAGTGGGGCGAACTCCAAAAACGTGGTATGAATCAAGACTTTAGTTGGTATCGTTCAGCCAAGCAATACGATCAGCTGTATCGTTCTATGTTTGGTTTACCAGAACCAGAGGAAGCAGCACCACAGCCAGAGTTAGTGTTGAATCAATAGGTTTTTTTAAACGCAAAGTGGCGCGGTGAACCAGCGCTGCGGGAGGGTTTCCCTCCGCAGGCGACTGGTGAACCCGAAGGGAGGTTAACGCAGAGGAACACAGAGAGTTTTTGTTTTGCATCTGCGTTTATCTGCGTTTAATTACTGTCTAAATCTTTTGTACAATCTAAAAAAATTGAGCATAGGTATGACCAACCTCAAAGCATTATGAATTGGTATAGGCCAATAATTGAAGCTGATGACTATGATGGTCTAGTTTGTATTAATAGAGAAGATGCCGTCTTCGTTTCTAACTTTAATAAAGACTGGTATCGCTACAAAAAAAACGTTGAATGGAAAACGATTATTGTTGAAACTTATTCAGAAGAGCAAGTAGGTGACTTTCCTAGTTTTCTCGCTCAAGAACTTGTGTTTAATGAGAGATCATGGCAAATAATACAACCACTCATTACAAATTCGGTTGAGCCACTTCCTCTTATTTGTAAAGATAGAACGCAGTATATAACTATAAAAATTCTTGATTTAGTTGATTGCTTAGATTATTCTCAATCAGTATATAGACAATCTGCTGGTGGTTTTATACAAATTGATTTATACGTTTTTCATGAGGCTATGATAGCAAGTAAAGATATTTTTTGGCTATCAAAAGCTTATCATGCTGTTGTTTCACAAAAATTTAAAGATATTGTAGAAGAAAATAAACTGAAAGGTTTATCATTTAGAAAACTCTGCTAATAATGACCGAGGAACTCCAAAGAGCCGATAATGATTCACCGTGGAAAGAAATATTAGAAGCATACTTTCCCCAAGCAATGCAGTTTTTCTTCCCACAAACAGCAGCACTCATTAATTAGGAACGCCCCCATGAATTTCTCGACAAGGAATTTCAACAAATCGCCCGCGAAGCCGAACTTGGAAGAAGATACGCAGATAAATTAGTCAAAGTTTGGCAAATTGGCGGGGAAGAAATTTGGCTGTTAATTCATGTCGAAATTCAGGCGAAACCAGAAGATAATTTCGCAGAACGGATGTTTTTGTACAACCTGCGAATTTTTGATAAATTTGCTAAACCAGCCATCAGCCTAGCAATTTTATGTGACGCTGACTCGACTTGGAGACCGAATCAATACAGTTACAATTATCCTGATTGCAGTCTGGTTTTTAAATTTGGTACTGTCAAATTACTGGATTATCAAACTCGTTGGGCAGAATTAGAAGCCAGCGACAATCTTTTTGCGACAGTGGTCATGGCACATTTAAAAACGCAGCAAACCAGCAAACAGCCAGGAGAACGGAAAAATTGGAAGTTCAGCTTAATTCGTCGACTCTACGCACAAGGGCTGGAAGAAAGAGATATTCGGAACCTCTATCGTTTTATCGATTGGGTTATGATTTTACCAAAAGCATTAGAAGCAGAATTTTGGCAAGATTTTAAGTTATTCGAGCAGGAGCTTACTATGCCTTACATAACTACAGGCGAGCGCATTGGCTACGAGCGAGGAAAAGAGGAACAAACACAAGCACTTGTTTTAAGACAACTACAAAGACGGGTAGGAAATTTACCCGATGAAGTTCGTCAACAAGTTCAAAGTCTTTCTCTAGAACAATTGGAAGCACTGAGTGAGGCTTTATTAGATTTTAGTGCGATCGCTGACTTACTCAACTGGTTACAAGCAAATCAAACAGCATAGTTTAAGTTTTGTAACTAATAAAAGTAAAAAATAATCCTCACTTCTTTTGGTGAACTTAAAAGTAAGAGTTTCTCAAAAAAATAATCAAGAAATTCAGAACCAACAAATTCTCTATAACTTTCTACCCAACTGACTTGTACATTATCAGATTTAGGAAGGTAATTCGGATTAAGAGAATATAATTTCGCTTCCTCTGGCCATTGTTCGTAAGGAAATGGTTGATTACTAGAAAACAAGTTTGCGTACTTTGGTTCAACTAAGCCGTAAAATGTAATGGGTTTTTCCCAATCAAAGTTTATCAATTCTTGAACCATGAGCCAAGAAGCATCCCAACAATCATCATCTTGAATATGCGATTTCAAAAAAGGTGAAAGGTCTTGTGGAAGACCTCGTGGTCGAGATATAGGTCTGATCCTACATTCCGCAGGTCTATCAGGTCAAAAGATAATATTTTCGGCAAGGTGCACCGAGAAACTGGAGAATCCAACGTCGTTCATCAGTAAGATTAGCAATCTGTCTAAAGCCAGCGATCGTTATCAAATGAATCGACATAAAACACTGAAAGACCCAACGGAGAGTGGGAGTGCTAGTCGGCTTACCCAACTGATTACTGATAGTTTGTTTTGCTGTTTCCAGGGCTTGACGCAGTGCCTTTTGCCCTAAACTGTAAACCAATAAACACAGACCCATCACCATTGCCAATGCTGCTACCCGTTCGGGAGAGTTGAGGAAGACGCTGCTGGTAAAAAACAGAGGGTCTTTGAGGAAACGAAAACCGCGTTCTGTAGATTGTTGAGCCTTGTACTGCAAGAGCAAGTCATCGCCAGTCAACTCGTTAGTATCTGTAACATTAGTCGCTAAAATGAAGCGACCTGCACGTAATTGTTCGATAGCAATGGCTTGAGGTTTTGGAACCACAGAAGCACGAATTTGATAACAGTAGTGAGTGTGTTGGGTATTTTTGCCTGGTCTACCGGGTTTGCGGTGACGATGGTGTTCAATAATCTCCACGTCTTGGAGTTGATGAAAGCGTAGCTGACTACTCAATAAATTTGCGGCTTTCAATGCATCTGCTGCACAAGCGAACTCTTGCTGTGATAACTGCCGTAGTTGAGACTGGGCTTTGTCCAGTTGCTTGGCTAGACGTTTTTCTAATTGCTTTAAATCCGCGCTTTTACGAGCTTCACTCTCGACGACTAACCAACGCTGCTTCACTGCGGCATAATCACTACAACACTCAGCAATCTGGTATCCTGCGATTGCACTGTTGACAAATGCTTCCTGACTCATGTTGTCTAAGAGAAATTGTGCTGCCGCTAAGGTGGCTGGCACTCTTGATAGCCAGCGTAAAGAATCCATCTGTTTGATGTTCTGTTCACAGTAAAGAGCGGCATCTGCCACAAACAAGGCATCTATCTCCCACTGTTGCCTAAACTCTTTGAGAATTCGGGCAAATGCCGCCGAGTCAGCTTCATTTCCATCTGCAACTCTCAGATATAAAGGGATATCTCCATCCCCACTGCACATTAAGTCCAATATAAATTGTTTGAGATCCGGTCGATGGTCTCGTGAATAACCATAGGTAATTTCAATTGCTCTTTCCTCTGTTGCGTCTTCATCTGTGGTGCTGACGTATTCTCCATGCACATGAAATGAACTGGAGTCTAGGTGCAAACTGTCTTTTTTTACCCCAAACTTTTGGGCTGCTGCCAACGCTACTGTGACGAATACTTGTGTTAATCCTGCCTCATATAGCTTATCCAATACTCTCCCTAAACGGTCATCGTTGAGATGTTCTGGACTTATCCCCTCACCCAATAGGTGCTCTGTGGCTTTGCCTACAAAAAACTTTTCAAACAAATACAGTGGCGCACTGACCAAGCCCAAGCCATTGAGAATCATCGCCTTTACTGCTTGACCTGGACTGACTATTTCTTGATGATGTATGCCTAGTATTTGGTTGATTTGTTCTACCAAACACATTTGGTCAATTATGCCTGCCACTATCCCGCAGTGGTCAATATCTTGTACTCTTATTTCTGATGCTGATGATGTCATTTATCAAAAATACCATCAATCTCTTCACTTACCTGCGGAATGTCGGCTGATATCTGCACCATACCACTGTAAAAATCTTTCTCGACGGACACCAGCTAGAACAGCAAAAAACTCATAGTGTGTGCCGATATCTATTCTTTCTAGAGGTGAAAATTCTGCTGTTGATTTTTTTAGACCCCGACCTTTTGGTTTTAGCACTGCTGTCCATTGTCCATCTTGTAGACACTCTACAAATATTTGGATTTGAGTACTCATAATTTGTGCAAATAAATTATTTTTTTGGGAAAGGCGTTTTGCCTCTCCCTATTTATCAACCCACTCCCAAATAATTTTCCGCAATCTGCAAAATTCGCTCGGCTGCATGACCATCGCCGAAAGGATTGATAGCATTAGCCATTGCATCATAAGCCGCCGGATTACTCAATAACTCAGCCGCAGCAGTCAAAATACTCTCGCTTTCAGTTCCCACCAGTTTAGCTGTACCCGCTGTCACCGCTTCAGGACGTTCTGTAGTTTCTCTTAAAACTAAGACTGGTTTACCTAAACTGGGTGCTTCTTCTTGCAAACCACCAGAGTCAGTTAATAAAAAATGCGATCGCCCAATTGCCCCCACCAATTCGGCATAATCTAATGGTTCGGTCAAAAATACTCGCGGATGTTTGCCTAATAATGCTTGCAATGGTTCCCTGACTGTCGGGTTGCGATGCAGCGGTAAAACCAAAGCTGTATCAGGAAACTTATCTAATATTTGCAGAAAACCTTGGGCGATCGCTTGTAATGGTTCTCCCCAATTTTCTCGGCGGTGAACTGTAGACAACAACACGCGATATTCATTCCAGTTCAACCCAGGTACATTACAAGCTGGTTGACTCGCCGCGACATTCAACAGTGCGTCAATAACTGTATTCCCCGTCAAGTGAATTTCGCCCAACACCCCAGAACGTTGTAAATTCTCCACAGCCAAAGTTGTTGGCGCAAAATGCAGTTGCGTAATTTGCGAAATTAACCGTCGATTCGCTTCTTCTGGATAAGGATTATAAATATTATCTGTTCTTAACCCCGCTTCTACATGACCCACAGGAATTTTTTGATAAAAAGCTGCCAAAGCCGCCGCAAAAGCTGTGGTGGTATCTCCTTGGACAATAACTAAATCTGGTTTATTTTTTTGAAATAAATCTTCTAGTCCGCGTAAGCTGCGGCAGGTAATATCATTTAAAGATTGTTGAGGCTGCATAATCTCTAGGTCTTCATCGGCTTTGAGGTTAAACAGTTGCATTACTTGTTCAACCATCTCTCGATGCTGTCCAGTTAAAATCACTTGCAAGGCAAAACTGGGAGATTTTTGAAAAACCTGAATCACAGGCGCTAGTTTAATCGCCTCTGGACGTGTACCTAAGATAATGGCAACTCGTTTTTGATTAGTCATGGGTGAATAGTCAAGATTCAATAGTCAATAGTAAATACTCAATCCCGACAAATGACAAATGACTAAGGACTAAAAATGAAAAAACCCGGCTGAACCGGGCAGATGTACTGTTTGTCGTGTTTAACGAAATAGTTATTTGATTTCACAGGTTAAAGGACAAGCGGCATATACAGAAGTTTGTTGCATTTCTTCAGATTCTCCATGCAACCAACTTAACCACTTAATTTGACTTGGATGTACACCTTTGAGGGTGAGAACAGCAGCAGCGATCGCCACTGCCAAAATATTGAACAAAATTAACCCACCACCTACTAGTAAAACTGCACTAACAGGCATGACAGATTGTAAAACAATCGACAACAGACATCCGACCGTAGCCATCAAAACAACTAGTGGAAAACCGACAACTAACAAACACACTGCCAACGTGAAAGTCCATATCAAAAAGCTTTTAATCATCATTAAGGAGTAGGTCTTTCCGAGATTAGAGCTTTGAGCCGAAACCATGACTTTTCCTCCTACAGGTACACAGCAATAAACGTAAATTTCAGTTAGATACCGCTGTTTGCGAATCAACTGATTCCTTCAGTGAATTCCAGTATATAAACAGGACTAGGAAAAATGAGCATTTAGTAACTTAACTTTACAGTTAATTTTTTGTAATTATGAATGTAAAGTTCAGTTGCTTTCTTGCTAGATCACTAGTTCCTGCCATCTACCTCAAGGAGTAGAAGCCATATAAGATGAGCTTGCCCAAGATATTTTCCACGCCTCAAATTGATCCCCTTAATATTTCTTATAAAAAATAGCATTGTCTCTCATAATTCATCTATCTGTCTGAAAAAAATACCTGCTGCTGATTTGGCTTTTAATTGCTAGTCAATTGCCGTGATTTTAGGGAAAATTTTCTCATCTAAAAGCAAGAGATTTTCAAGATTTAATAGAAGTATTAATTATTGCTTAAATTTACCAGGGTTATTACTGAAGGATATCTCAGGATATAGTGTGCTAAACAGGTGTATATGGACTTAATGTGTTTCTAACATAATGGCAAAACTTGCATGTCATATAAAAAAGTATACTAGCAGCCATGCCAGATGTAACGAAATGTTGCTTTAAAGTTCTCAGCTAAGGAACAGCAACAAAGCTGCTGTCTGCCGTCCTTAGAACCATCAAGACAGTAGGTTTGCAGATTCAACTTGATAACTGCTTAATTTTGAAGATATATGACAGAAACATCGCCACCAGCCAATTCCAATCCTGTTGCTTCTCGGAATGTGCCACCTATGCCACCGCCACCACCATCATTAATGACACAGCGGCAGCATACACAAACGTTGGATATGTCAACTCATCGAAATACAACTCAACCTGCACCACCGCCACCAGCAGGAGGTCATCGTCCGGGAACTCCCCCACCAGCGGCTAAAAGCAATCCTACTGGATTAAGTTTGGCGCAAATTATCAAAGAAGCTTTTGATAATGGTTATTCCGATGTTCACTTGGGTGTAGGTGAAGTTCCGCGTTTCCGCAACCGTGGCGAAATTCAACCAACCGAGTATCCAGAAACAGATCATGAAACTTTCATGGCTTGGTTGCGAGAGGTAATGACGGAAGCAGAAATTCAGCGATTTGAAGAACACCTAGAATTTGATGGTGCAACTCAGTATGAATTCGCCCGTGTACGGATTAATGTTTTTGGCTCCATGAAAGGCCATGCACTGGTGCTACGGTTAATTCCCCTGAAAATCTTATCGATGGAACAGTTGAGATTACCGCCAGTTTTCCGTGATATCTGCCACTCTCATAAAGGCTTAATCTTAGTCACTGGGCCAACTGGTTCGGGTAAATCAACAACTATGGCGGCGATGATTGACTATATTAATCGAGAAATGGCCAAGCACATCATCACCATTGAAGATCCTGTGGAATTTGTTCACCAAAGCCGCAAGTCGTTGGTCAAACAACGGGAAGTGGGAATGCACACCCGCAAATTTGATAATGCTTTAAAAGCAGCTTTGCGGGAAGATCCAGATTTGATTCTGGTGGGGGAAATGCGGGATAAAGAAACAGTCAATACCGCCTTGAAAGCTGCCCAAACAGGTCACTTGGTTATGGGAACCTTGCACACCAACAGTGCAGTAAAAACGATTGAACGGATTCTCAATTTATACTCTGGTGAAGAACAGGATGCTATGCGGGTAGCCTTGGCAGAATCTTTAGTAGCCATCATCGCCCAAGGATTATGTCGCACGACCGATGGTAAACGAGCTGCATTCCACGATATCTTAATTAACACTGAGGCGGTTAAAGAATGGGTCAAAGATGGTAAGTATGATGAAATTGGTGAACTGATGAAACAAGCCGGTTTCGACGGTATGATTACGATGAATCAGTCGCTACTTAATCTTTACCAAGAAGGTCGCATTACAGAAGAAACAGCTTTAGAAATGTCACCGACTCCTAACGAAATGGCTCAGTTTCTCCGAGGACGAGTTTAATTACAGTAAAGGTAAAAAGTAATCCGCCTCTACTTTTTACCTCCCAGTTCCCCAACCCCTGTAACTAACTTGACTACACCTAAACTCTTTTTACCGAAAGTTTTCAAAGGCATTGCCTTATTTACACCCGGAGGCGACTTAATTTATTGCATCGACCCGAATAAACAGGGTCGATGGCATTTGCATTTGTGTGCTGCTTTACAAGAAATTCTCGATTTACCAGAACCCCCGCATTTTTTAGTTCCTTGTTATACGGCCACCGTTGACCACTGGTTAGATCCGCATACTCATCAAATTCGGACTTTTGCAGAAGCATATCCAGCGGTTCTGCAACATCAAGCTTTATTAAATGTAATTTTTGGCACAGGTGATTTAGTTTGGCAAGCCGCACCTTGGCAAGATGGATTGTGCGATCGCATGGTGTTGGCAACTTATCGTTCCACATTTCCCCAACTGTGGGAAGACCACGACTTAATTATTAACTTAGACTTATCGGAAAAGGCTCCCAAATATTATCCACCAGTGAAAGCCACACAAAACGTACAGCAAAAAACTCAATGTTACGTTTTGCGTTTATTTATTGCCGGTCATAGTGCCAATACAGAACGGATTCTGCATAATTTACACGAAATGTTAGAGCGATCGCTCAAATATCCCTACACATTAAAAGTGATTGATGTTCTAACTCATCCAGAACAAGCAGAAATTGATCAGGTGTCTGCAACTCCTACTCTCGTAAAAGTTTGGCCTCAACCGATTCGCCGCATCGTTGGCGATTTAGATAACGCTGAGAAAATCTTCCAGATGTTAGGCGCTACAGAAAAGTTATAAAAAATTTATCAGATTTGGTATTGAGGCTCACAAAAAAAAGCTTCAATTAGTTTTATTGAAGCGCCTGTAGCTATTAAATTTAATTTTTTATTTAGCTTTTCCATTCAATAAACTCTGTATCTTCCTCGGTAATTTGAGGAGTAATCTGCGTAAAAAACCAAGCTTTGTCGTTAGAAAACCCCTACTTTCTACTTAGCTCAAAAATTAACTTTAATTTTTATAGTTTAATCACATACTGTCTTGACAGGTATCAGATTTTCATGGTTTATAATTAAACAATTACAGTAACTCGATGGAGATACTGTAGATAATGGGGTAAATATTTGATGAATAAGTCGCAGCATCCGGCTCGATGGGGAATTTTTCAAATTGAGCATATATATACTTGCATTGAAAAAACTGCACAGGTAATGCAAGTTTTGTCTCAGCAAATTATAGGAATCTGGTTACATCAACACGCTGTTAAAAGGTTCACCTATTTATTCTTTTTAGGTACAATTTTAAGTGTAGTGATCACCGCCTGTTCTGGAAGTTATTCTGCTGCGGAACCAGAGATAAAGCTGAGGTTAGTTTCTTTCTCTGTCACAAAAGCCGCCCATGACCAAATAATTCCGAAATTTGTTGAAAAGTGGCAAAAAGAACACAATCAAAAAGTAATTTTTGATCAAAGTTACGGAGGTTCTGTTGCTCAAGCTGCTGATGTGATTGCTGGAAAGCAAGAAGCCGATATAGTACACTTAGCCCTGCCTTTAGATGTTATTAGAATTCAACAAGCAGGGTTAATTAAATCTAGTTGGCAAATTAGAACACCCAGAAATGGTATTGTTAGTAGATCAGTTGCAGTAATTGTCACCCGCGAAGGCAATCCGAAAGGGATTAAAACTTGGGCAGACATAGCTAAAAACGACGTAAAATTAATTGCAGCTAACCCTCAAACTTCTGGTATTGGTATTTGGGAATTATTAGCTTTTTGGGGTTCAGTTACGCAAAATGGTGGAGATGAAGCGACAGCTTTAAAATACATAACAAAGCTTTATCAAAATACTGCTGCACTGACAAAAGATGCTCGTGAAGCTAGTGATTTATTTTTCCAACAAGCCCAAGGTGATGTTTTAATTACCTATGAAAATGAGGTAAGTTTAGCTGAAAAAACAGCATTAAAACTGCCTTATATTATCCCGAAAATAAATATTTCTATAGATAATCCTGTAGCTGTAGTTGATAAAAATGTTGATAAACACAAAACAAGAAAAGTAGCAGAAGCATTTGTAGATTTCCTTTATTCTTCAGAAGCTCAACGGGAATTTGCTAAATTACAATATCGTCCAGTGAATCCCACAATTACCCAAGAAGTAGCATCGCAATATCTCCCAATTCAAACTTTGTTTACAGCCCAAGATTTAGGGGGTTGGGATATGATTAAAACAAAATTTTTGGAAAATGGGGCAATTTTTGACCAAGTTAAAGCTAACAGTAAAGCGTAAAGCATAAATCAGATAATTAGAGACTTTGCTATCCAGATTGAGCAAATAGTTTTTAGCTTTTGATTTATTTAGTAAATGACTAATTGTATGAATTTTATTTCGCAATTTAAAAATAATCTATGCTTGATATTTTTGCTTGTGACTAGCTACAGCATTACAGCTTGTAGCAGTAATGAAGAAAAGCAGAAACAAGTAAGTATTGATGGTGCGGCTGTAGGTTTTCCGATTTCTTTAGCAGTGGCGGAAGAATATCATAATGTGAAAGCTGATGCTGTAGTTAGCGTTGCTTCCAGTGGAACTGGAGGCGGAATTAGTAAATTTTGCGCAGGTGAAATTGATATTGTAGGTGCTTCTCGTACCATTCGAGATGAAGAAATTGCCAAATGTAAAAGTAAAAATATTGAATTTTTGGAAATTCCTATTGCTTTAGATGGCATAGCAGTTATTGTCAATAGTCAGAACGATTTTGTGAAATGTCTGACAGTTGATGAATTAAAAACCATCTGGAGTGCCAAATCAGACGGAAAAATTTTAACTTGGAATCAAGTTAATCCTAAGTTTCCCAATGAGAAAATGAAACTTTATGCACCTGCATCTGATACAGGTACATTTGATTATTTTACTCAAGCGGTAACAGGTAAAGCGAAAAATGGTCGTACAGACTATACTCCCAGCCACAATCAAAATACTTTGGTACAAGGAATTGCGGGTGATAAATATTCCTTAGGTTATGTTGGGATTTCTTATTACATTCAAAATCAAGATAAGCTAAATTTAGTAGCTGTGGAAAACCTTAATGGCAAATGTGAAAAACCTGTACCAATAGATAATGTGGTTAGAAATATTTACACACCTTTATCTCGTCCTTTATTTATTTATGTGAGTAAAAAATCCTTAGATACAAAGCAAACAGTGAGAGAATTTGTCGATTTTTATTTAGAAAATTCGTGGAAATGGGTAGACAGTGCTGGTTATGTTGCCTTACCTGATGAAGCTTACGTGAAAGTGAAGCAGAAATTTATTAAGGGTGAAACTGGCACAAAATTCAAAAAAGCTAAACCTGGTCAACCAATTACTAATTTTATTTAAGTTATTGATTTATGAGCGCCATAAATAATCAAAATGGATTTCAGGAAGATTCTAGGCGATCGCTAGACAAAAAACCATCAGAAGATATTACAGAAAAGATTATTGCCGCAATCTTATTTTGTTGTGGTTTAGTTTCTGTACTAACTACATTTGGCATTGTCATTATTATCTTTCAGGTAACATTTGAGTTTTTCCAAGAAGTCCCACTCTCTGACTTTTTTCTGGATACGAAATGGACACCTTTATTTGCTGAAAGACATTTTGGTATTTGGCCTTTAATTAGTGGAACTTTTTTAACCACTATCACAGCTATGGCTGTAGCTATTCCTTTGGGTTTATCTTCAGCAATTTATTTAAGTGAATATGCCCAACCCAAAGTAGCTGCAATTTTGCGTCCCGCAGTGGAACTTTTAGCAGGGATACCAACAGTTGTTTATGGCTACTTCGCCCTGTTATTTGTTACTCCATTCCTGAGAAATTTTCTGCCTCTAGAAATATTTAATGCCATGAGTGCAGGGTTAATGATGGGAGTAATGATTACTCCTACAGTCGGTTCTATTAGTTTAGATGCTATCCAAGCTGTGCCGAATTCTTTAAGAGAAGGTGCTTATGCTTTAGGAATCACGAAATTAGAATCCATTTTTAAAGTCTTATTACCAGCAGCACTTTCAGGAATTACAGCTTCGATTATTTTAGGCATTTCCCGCGCTGTTGGTGAAACTATGACTGTTGTTATCGCCGCTGGACAACAGCCAAAACTGACAGTGAATCTGATGGAGTCAGTAGAAACAATGACAGCTTATATGGCACAAATTTCTGGTGGAGATAGCCCTCGTGGAAGTCTCAATTTTAAAACTTTATATGCGGTAGGGGCTGTTTTATTTTTGCTAACGTTGGCTTTAAATATTGTCAGCTACTGGGTTTCTCATCGCTTTAAAGAAAAATACGATTAATCAATATGGCTACAAGTTATCAAGGTAATGATTTTTTCGATTCGAGTTCAGAATTTACTGATAATATTGAAAAAAGAGAGTCATTAGGGAAAGTATTTGAAATACTTTTTTTAATAGGTTTATTGATTGGTTTATTTATCTTGGCATTGCTAGTTTTTGATATTGGTCAAGATGGATTAGCCCGATTTTTAACACCAGGTTTTTTAACAGAAACTCCATCTCGTTTCCCGGATGAGGGAGGAATTCGCCCAGCAATTATAGGGAGTATCCTTTTGGCAATTATTGTGATGTTAGTCGCAGTGCCAATTGGAGTGGGTGCAGCTTTATATTTAGAAGAATATGCACCTAAAGCGTGGTGGACTGCGATTATTGAAATTAATATTAGTAATCTCGCAGGTGTACCTTCTATTGTTTATGGGTTGCTGGGTTTAGGAGTATTTAATTATTTGCTTGGTTTTGGCCCGGCATTAATTTCTGGAGCCTTAACGTTATCTTTGTTATCCTTACCAGTAATTATCGTTACATCTAGAGAAGCGATTCGTGCAGTTCCAGATTCTTTACGACATGCTTCTTATGGTTTGGGTGTGACAAAATGGCAAACTATTTACCATCACGTTATACCTTATGCAATTCCTGGGATATTAACAGGGGTGATTATTTCTGTATCGCGTGCTGTTGGTGATGCAGCTTGTTTACTTGTTGTCGGGGCTGTCAGTTTTCTGACTTTTAACCCTGGTTTATTCCAGAGATTTATGGCTTTACCGATTCAAATTTTTAGTTATCTGAGTCGCCCAGAACCGGGGTTTGCTAATTCATCAGCTGCAACAATTATTGTGATGATGCTTTTAATTTTAGTGTTGAATGGAATAGCTATTTATGTGCGACAACGCTTTTCGATAAATAGGTAAATATCTATTTAGGGAATAGAAAAATTTTTCAAATTTCCAATAAAAATTTTAGATTGGGTATAAATATATATGACTCAAAATGATAATAAAAGTAAGCCAAGTAATGGCACAATCACTCAAGCAAGAACTGTGTTTGATGTTGAGGGTTTGAAAGTTTATTACAGTGGTTTTTTGGCCTTGCTGGATGTTTATATAAAAATTCCCGAACAACAAATTGTGGCTTTTATTGGCCCTAGTGGTTGTGGTAAAAGTACACTCTTGCGGTGTTTCAACCGGATGAATGATTTAATACCGGGAGCAAAGGTTGAGGGTAGATTAAATTACCGCGATCGCAACATTTATGATCCTAAAATTAACTCAGTCAAATTACGTCGCCAAGTCGGGATGGTGTTTCAAAGACCAAATCCTTTTCCCAAATCTATATATGAAAATATTGCTTTTGGCCCCCGTTCTAACGGTTATAAAGGGAACTTGGATGAATTAGTTGAAGATTCCCTTAGACGTGCCGCCATTTGGGATGAAGTCAAAGATAAGCTCAAAGGCAAAGGTACAGCATTATCTGGTGGACAACAACAACGGCTATGTATTGCCAGGGCGATCGCCATGAAACCAGATGTATTATTAATGGATGAACCTTGTTCTGCCCTTGATCCTATTTCTACCCGTCAAGTAGAAGAACTCTGCCTAGAACTCAAGCAGCAATACACCATTATTATGGTGACGCATAACATGCAGCAAGCTTCCAGAGTTGCAGATTGGACAGCATTTTTCAATACTGAAATTGATGAACATGGAAAACGCCGTGGCAAATTAGTTGAATTTAATCCGACAGTTCAACTTTTCTCTTCTCCTAATACAAGAGAAGCAGAAGAATATATTAGTGGTCGTTTTGGTTAGATGAAAAAAGGGGCTAGATACAAGATAAAAAAGTTTTTTATGTTTGGTTGTGAGTATTTCTCATGAATAGCTGACTTGCAAAAGTGCAAATATCAAGTCTGGTTAATTAGACATGATATAAGTCATATTTTAAAAATCTATTTTCTAGCCCCTAGTCTCTATTCAATCTCATAAACAGCGTTCAATTGTGGCTAACACAGACTGAGAAAGACTAGAAAAATCGTATCCGCCTTCCAAACCAAAGAGAATTTTCCGCGTTATACCCAAACAATATTCAGTAAATAAACCATAATCTTCTGGCAGTAAATTCATACTTGCCAAAGGATCTGCGGCGTTAGCATCATAACCGGCGCTGACAATTAATAAATCAGGCTGAAAGTTTTGTAAGAATGGGAGTAACTTATTTTCTAAAATTGGGCGATAGGCAGAGATATTGCTACCAGGCGGCAGCGGTGCATTTAAAACATTATTATGATAACCATGTTCAGAAGCTTTGCCAGTACCGGGATAGCAAGGATACTGATGGAGAGAACAGTAGGCAATCTGTGGGTGAGTTTCCACGATCGCCTGAGTTCCATTACCATGATGTACATCCCAATCGAGAATAGCGACACGCTTAATTTCTGCTTGTTCTAAAGCATAAAAAGCCGCGATCGCCGCATTAGAAAATAAACAAAAACCCATCCCTGCATCACTTTCTGCATGATGTCCTGGTGGACGCGCCAACACAAAAGCGGGATTTTCTTCAGCTAAGACAATATCAACACCATCTAGCCAAGCACTCACCGCCAATAAGGCTACATCATAGCTATGGGGAGAAACTGGGGTATCACCATCGAGATAGCCACCACCACTAGCAGAAATTTCCCCAAGTTTTTTAACGTAAGCTGGGCTGTGAGCTTGTAATAACAAAGACATTAGAGATGGTTTGTCGGCGACTGGAGTAGGCTCGCGCCAAGCAATCTTTTCAGCAAACGCAGCTTCTTTTAAAGCGTTGACGATCGCCGTCAGACGTTCTGGTTTTTCTGGATGATAATTTCCAGTCTTGTGATTCAAAAACTCATCAGAATAGATGACTGGGAGCATAGAAGGCAATCATCAAGTTACTGAATGCCATTGTATAGCAGAAGGTAGGAGGCAGGAGGCAGGAGGCAGGAGGTAAGATATTACTTATTTACCAGACTCAGTGCTGAGTAAGAAGGAGAAGTACTCAGCACTTTTCATTCTTTACCCAGTTCAGCAAGTAACCGTTTAATTACCACTGCATCTTCAGCATCAGGAACTTTGGATAGGTAATTTTGTAAGTCTTCAACTGCTTGTGGATGATGTCCTAGTTGATAGTAAAGCAAACCGCGATCGCGGATTTCTAACATCGCCAGCGGAAATAGCAATAAAATTCGTTCTACCGCAGCCAGGGTTTTGGCCAAATCTTGCTGCTTGAGATATATGTACTTTAAATTTGTCAGCATCCTGGCTAAAAATTGCCGATTGCTGACAGTGGCTAAAAATTCGGGTTTGAGGCTGACAGGTTGCTGAAACATGTGAGTCAGTCTTTCCTGACAGTCTTCTGCAAACATCACCTCACCACGATTGAACGCATCAACAAAAATTTCCATATCTGGAATATCTGGACGTATGAGAAAATGTCCTGGCAATCCTATACCCACCATCGGGAAATCAATTCTTTGGGCAATCTCTAGGTAAACCAGCGCTAAAGTGATCGGAATTCCCATACGACGGTCGATCACATCATTTAAAAAGCTGTTACGGGGGTCATAATAGTTGCTATGATTGCCCGTAAATCCTAAATCATCATACAGATACTGATTCAAGCTTTGAATCAACCGCAGTGGATAACGTGAAGTTGGTAAACGTTCTTGAACCTCTTGTGCCATTGTATTGAGGGCATTGAGATATTCTTCCAGGTCAAGGTTAGGATATTCTTCTTGGGCAATGTACAGTGCTGCCTTGGCCAAGTTGATATACTCGTCAGGTTGCTGAATCTCTTGGTAAAAATATTGTCTTGCTGACGAGAAATTCATAAGCAAATTCTGCTGTAAATATATAGATGAAGCTAGAGCAAATAGGGACTGAGCGATTTTTGCACTTATCTTTATCTTAAGTTAAGAGCATGAAAGTAAAAACGCAGAATTGAGAACCGACCATTTCATCTAGACGTAAACGCCCGCATCATTAATAACCAGTGAATTGATTATTTACTTTTGCGTTTGGAGTGTAATGTAAGATTTCTAACTTAGAATCTTTACCAAAATTAGACAAAATAACAATAAAATTTATCAACCAAATTGTGATCAATTGTGCTTTGAATTAATTTTTGTAAAATCTTTATTTACCGGAAAAATATATAAATTTGTATTTATTTTAACTTCAGAAAAGCCTTATATTATATTTACCAGCTTTTTATATTTGTATATAAAAATATTTTGAAGAAATTGAATTTATTTACAAAGTTTTATTGTGAAATTTAGCCAGGTTTTTGCATATAAGCATTATTGAATCAACTTTTTAGAGTAAATATACATATTTTGAAATTTAATTATTATGTGAACTACCGTATTTATACTATCCAAAAGGGTGGTTAACTATTAATGTAATTACATAGACAAATAGAAGAATAAAGTTCACCTCGATAATATCTTGAATGCAGAAATGTATTTTCAAGGTGTAGTTATAGTACCCATCTCAATTATCGGCGATCGCGGCTAGAGAATAAGTAATTTTGTGACCATAGCACTAGGGGCTTTATGGCATAAAATTTGCTGGAATTTTCCCAATTTCATCAAAAAATATTGACACTATTCACGTTCAATTGGTAGAAATACATGAAATCTCTGAAGAGTTTTCTAAAAACTGGTGCATTTTCTTTATTAGGTTTAGGATTAGTCACTGCACCTGCTCAAGCTGTCAATATCACTACTAGCAGCGAAATCGACCCGAATGTTTTAGTTAACAACATTTTAGGTTCAGGGATTACAATATCTAATGCTACCTACCAAGGTGCATCAATAGCATCTGGAACCTTTACTGGTGGTTTAGCTTCAGGTATTGGCATAGAAAGCGGTATTATTCTCACTACTGGTAATGCTAACTTGGCAGTTGGGCCAAATACTAGTGAGAGTGCATCCAGGAGGAATAACCTTACGGGAGATGCAGATTTAAGTGCTTTAATTTCTGGAGTCAAAACTTTTGATGCTAGTGTCCTAGAATTTGAGTTTATATCAACAACAGGCAATCTTTTTTTTAATTATGTTTTTGCATCAGAAGAATATAACGAATATGTGAATTCTAAGTATAACGATGTATTTGGATTTTTCTTAGATGGCAAAAATATTGCATTAATACCTGGAACTGATACCCCAGTTTCTATTAATACTGTTAATGGTGGTAATCCATTCGGGAACAATGCAACAAACCCACAACTATTTAATAATAATTCTTTAGCTGATGGAGGAGCAATTTATAATCTTCAATATGATGGTTTTACCAATGTATTTTCGGCTCAATTCAAAGGATTAAGTGAAGGTACACATCGCCTGAAAATCGCAATTGCAGATGTGGGAGATTATCGTTATGATTCTGCTGTGTTTATTCAAGCAGGTACTTTTTCTAGTCGCCCCCTACAAGAAGAAATTCCCAACCCAACACCTGTTACTCAACCAGAAATTCCTAACCCAACACCTGTTACCCAACCAGAAATTCCTGAGCCTACGCCTCCCATACAAAAAGTTCCTGAGCCGACAACAGTTATAGGTTTGTTGGTTAGTGCGGCCTTTGGTGCTACATCCCTCCGCAAGTATCAGCAACAAAAAATACTTAACTAAACCCGATGTGCGACTTATTTTTGAGACCCCACTTCTATTCCTCTCACGCCAGTCGTCTCAAGTAGGGAAACCATGCGCGACAGTTCCTCCTGGGGAAACCCCCCTACAGCCCTTTGGGCATCCTACGGCGGGCATTAGCCTCTCCCTATGGGAGAAGATCCGACTGTCTCACCACGGCGCGAAAGCTAAAGCATAAATAAATTTTCACTGGATTTTGTAGCTACCGTGTCACAATACTACTGACGCGGTGTTTTTTGTTTTTAGCCTCATTTTCAAAGCAAAACACTGCTCTTAAGGAATTACTAACGGAGTTATGTCCCCTTCCGGTGCTAGAGTGAAAGATGACATTGCTTAATCTTTTGTCATCTACGACCTCATCTGAAATATAGCTTCAATCATTAGGCTCAGCATGGTCACCACCGCAGAAAAAACAAACATAGGCTACATTACCCAAATCATTGGTCCCGTTGTAGACGTTAAATTCCCTGGCGGTAAATTACCGCGAATCTACAACGCTTTGACCATCAAAGGCACGAACGAAGCTGGACAGAACATCAACCTCACCGTTGAAGTACAGCAATTGCTGGGCGACAACCAAGTGCGAGCAGTGGCGATGAGTTCCACCGATGGTCTAGTACGCGGTTTGGAAGTTGTCGATACAGGCGCTGCCATCAGTGTACCAGTGGGTAAAGCTACCCTGGGTCGGATTTTCAACGTACTTGGCGAACCTGTTGACAACAGAGGGCCAGTAAATGCGGAGGAAACCTTACCTATCCACCGCGATGCTCCTAAACTAACTGACCTGGAAACCAAACCTTCCGTTTTCGAGACTGGGATTAAGGTTGTTGACCTGCTAACTCCCTATCGACGTGGAGGTAAGATTGGTCTGTTCGGCGGTGCAGGTGTCGGCAAGACCGTGATCATGATGGAGTTGATTAACAACATCGCTACCCAGCACGGCGGCGTATCCGTATTTGCTGGTGTAGGTGAGCGTACCCGTGAAGGGAATGACCTCTACAACGAAATGATTGAATCTGGGGTTATCAACAACGAGAACCTCAACGAATCAAAAATCGCGCTGGTTTACGGTCAGATGAACGAACCACCCGGAGCTAGAATGCGGGTTGGTTTGTCTGGTTTGACAATGGCTGAGTACTTCCGTGATGTGAACAAACAAGACGTATTGCTGTTTGTTGACAACATCTTCCGCTTTGTACAAGCAGGTTCGGAAGTATCAGCTTTGTTAGGTCGGATGCCCTCGGCGGTAGGATATCAGCCTACACTGGGTACTGACGTAGGCGCTCTGCAAGAACGGATTACTTCGACAACAGAAGGTTCTATTACCTCTATCCAAGCGGTATACGTACCTGCGGACGACTTAACCGACCCTGCGCCTGCAACTACCTTCGCTCACTTGGACGGTACAACTGTACTGTCTCGTGGTTTGGCATCTAAAGGTATCTATCCAGCGGTTGATCCGTTAGGTTCTACCTCGACAATGTTGCAGCCCAACATTGTCGGTGACGAACACTACAACACTGCTCGTGCTGTCCAAGCAACCTTACAACGCTACAAAGAACTACAAGACATCATCGCCATTCTCGGTCTGGATGAATTGTCTGAAGACGACCGTCTGATTGTAGCCCGCGCCCGGAAAGTTGAGCGCTTCTTGTCTCAGCCCTTCTTCGTAGCAGAAGTATTCACCGGTTCTCCTGGTAAATACGTAAAATTGGAAGATACCATCAAAGGCTTCCAGAAGATTCTGTCTGGTGAATTAGATGATCTGCCAGAACAAGCCTTCTACTTAGTAGGCGATATCAACGAAGCGATCGCCAAAGCCCAAAAGCTTAAAGGCTAGAAATTAGTCAAAAGTCCAAAGTCAATAGTCCAAAGCAATTTGACTATTGACCTTAACTATTAACCATTGACTATTGACTATCGACAAGTTATGACATTAACCGTTCGTGTAATTTCCCCAGACAAAACAGTGTGGGATGCTGAAGCTGAAGAAGTGATTTTACCCAGTACAACTGGTCAGCTAGGTATCCTAAGTGGACACGCACCTCTGTTGACAGCCTTAGATACAGGTGTGATGCGCGTCCGTCCCAGCAAAAATGCTAACTGGCAAGCGATCGCTCTTTTGGGTGGTTTCGCAGAAGTTGAAGCTGGTGAAGTGACAATCTTAGTCAATGGTGCGGAACGTGGCGACACCATTGACTTAGATGCTGCACGCACAGCATACAATGAAGCCCAAACTCGCCTAGCTCAAGTACCAGCAGGCGATCGCCAAGCTCAAATTCAAGCAACACAAGCCTTCAAACGCGCCCGCGCTCGTTTTCAAGCTGCTGGCGGTTTGATATAAACATTGTTCGTAATTTTCAATTTTGTAGGGTAGGTTATCTGCTTGCTCTACAAATTTTTTTATTTATATTTCTCACAAAAATTACACCAAGTTTAAGAAAATTAGACCTCATCAAGTGAAGTGTTAACTTAGATGATTAGTTGCCCAGCAGGGCGCATAATATGAAAACTTTTCCATCTTTCCTTGGTAAGAGTCAACAAAATAAATTAGTTCGTTTAGGATTGTCGGCATTAGCGGCCTTAGCCTTAACAAGCGGTATGAATTCCGCCAATGCTGCTTTCGTAAAAACACAAAATTCCACAGAAATAGCCTCAACAAAAGTACTACTAAGTCAAACACAACCTGTCACAACCCAATCAGTAAATAGTCAGCCTCCCTATCAAGCAATGCAGGTAGCACCACTGATTCCCATCGTTGTACTTGGTGGGATTGTAATATTTGTGCCGTTATTTTTTGGCGGATTGGTGGTCATTGGTGAACGTGAAGTTGGCGTAGTGGTGAAAAAATTTGCCCTTTCTGGACGCGGATTACCACCCGGACGGTTAATCGCCCTCAACGGTGAAGCAGGTTTGCAAGCCGATACCCTCGCACCTGGTTGGCACTGGGGTTACTGGCCTTGGCAATATTCAGTGCGTAAAGAATCTGTAGTGGTTGTTCCTCAAGGTGAAATTGCCCTGATTGTCGCAGCAGACGGCGCATCCAACCCACCAGAACGAATTTTGGGTAAAATCGTCGATTGTGACAATTTCCAAGATGCGCGAAAATTCCTGAGCAACGGCGGTGAAAAAGGCCGGCAAATGGGTTTTCTCACCGCTGGTACTTACCGAATTAACACCGCGCTGTTCCGCGTAATTATGGCGGCGAATGCCAAAAATAATGATATGCAAGCAGAACAGATGCGAGTGTATAGCGTCGCATCTGATAAAGTTGGCATTGTCACGACTCTAGATGGTTTGCCAATTCCGGCTGGTGAAATTGCCGGGCCAATGATTCCCGGACATGACAACTTCCAGAATGGTCAAAGATTTCTTGATGCTGGTGGACGAAGGGGTTTGCAAGAGCAAATCTTACTGTCTGGTTCTTGGAACTTGAATCCTTGGTTTGTGCAAGTTGAACAAGTACCAATGACAGAAATTCCCATTGGTTATGTAGGTGTGGTAATTTCTTTTGTCGGTCAATCTCAAGAAGATGTGAGTGGTGCAGCCTTTACTCACGGTAACTTAGTTAATTCGGGACATAAGGGTGTATGGATAGAACCGTTGTATCCAGGTAAGCATCCCATCAACTCTCGAATTATGAAAATTGAGTTGGTTCCCACAACTAACATAGTGTTGAATTGGTCAAGTCGTACCGAACGCCACAGCTATGATGCTAATCTAGCTTCCTTAACAGTGCGATCGCGGGATGGTTTCGCCTTTGATTTAGAAGTAGCCCAAATTATTCATGTCGGTGCTTTAGATGCACCAAAGGTAATTTCCCGCGTGGGTTCTATGCAAAATTTAGTTGACCATGTATTAGAACCAACAATTGGTAACTATTTCCGCAACTCAGCCCAAGATTACACTGTACTCGACTTTCTCACCGCCCGGAGCGATCGCCAAGCGGAAGCGGCTGAGTATATTAGAGCAGCATTACGCGCTTATGATGTACAAGCAATTGATACCTTAATTGGGGATATCCAGCCGCCAGCTTCGTTGATGCAAACCCAAACCGATAGGAAAATTGCTGAAGAACAACGCAAAACTTATGAAGTGCAGCAGGTAGCCCAAACCCAACGCCAGCTACTAGTTAGGGAAACAGCATTGGCTGATATCCAACAAGAAATGGTGAAATCGGAAAAAAGCGTCCAAATTGCGGAATTAAAAGCCCAAGCACAAATTCAACACGCAACTGGGGAAGCCGAAGGTATAAAATTACGCGCCATTGCCGAAGCCGAAGGGATTCGCGCCACAGGTAACGCCAAAGCCGAAACCTACCGCGCTGGTGTGGAAGCCTTGGGTTCTCAAGGTTATACAGCCATGCAGCTGATGCAAATTATTGGCGATCGCAACGTCCGTCTGATACCAGAAGTTTTAGTCAGTGGTAACGGTAATAACAATGGCTTGGTAGATGGTTTACTCTCAATGATTTTGTGGAATCAAGCTGGTAAGCAAGGTGAAGGAACCGCAACACCTTTACATCCACATCCCATAGTTGTGAATAACCCAGCCGTTTCTCCAAATAATCACTCGCCTATAGTTGCGGAGTTCCCAACAGATAAGTAGATATCAGTATTGGGGCGAACGGCCGTACCCTGCGGGAAGGCAAAGCCTACGCCCCTACTGAGACTTTTTCCCACATTTGAATTTCTATCTTTGCAACACTCTTCTACGGAAAAAACGTAAATTTACCTTAGCTTCTCAGTCATAATCTCGGCTATACTCGTATTTTTTATAAATACTTGTGGGAGTTAATACTATGCTGCGTGGTAAAAGTAGTGCTATACAACTAGATTTTTTGATGACTTTAAAAGGAGCAGTTACTTTAGCACTTGATCCAGGCCGGGCAGACGCTACGCCAGATATTGAAGATGGCATGATCAAACTTAAAGCCACTCAATTAGCCATTGATTATGTGAAAACTTTACCGGAAGTTGTGGAAATTGTCCAAGAGCGATATTTAGCTCCCCCTCCAGATTTGACAGCCTTAGCCCAACTCCCTTCAGAATCTCTGGGGCGTTGCTTTGCTGAGTATATTCAGAAAACTGGCTTTGACCCAAATTACTACCGACCATTGCCAATCACTGATGACACCAGCTATGTGCTGACTCGCTTACGTCAAACTCACGATATCTGGCATTTGGTGACAGGATTAGGCAGTAATGTTAACGGTGAACTAGGCTTGCAAGCATTTTGTCTAGCCCAAATTCGCATTCCTTTGCCTATTTTACTCATTGCTGGTGGGTTACTCCGCACTCTATTTACTGCTCCAGACGAGTTAGGGAATCTCTTAGAAAACATTGCGATCGGCTACCGAATGGGAGCTAAAGCGAAACCCTTTTTAGCGCAGAAGTGGGAAGATGATTGGGACAAGCCTTTAAGTTTGTGGAGAAAGGAACTAGATATTATCGTTGTTGATCAGTACATTCCTTAAAGAGTCAAAAATTCCATCGCCTAATACCGTTTCACTTTAAGGCTGATACATTTAGGCAAGCAGAGGAGCAGGGGGGAAAGAATTTGTATCAGGATTTTAGTGAAATGGTATAACTTCTGGTTTTTACAACATAAACAGGACTTACGCAACGCCGATAATGTCATTGCGACCGGAATGAAGTGTAGGGAAGCAATCCCAGCGTTAGGCGAGATTACTTCCCTATCGGTCGTAATGACGAAGTTACCTTATTTTTGCGTAAATCCTGATAAATTATTCTTCCAGAATACAGTCTGCCTTTAACAAAATAAAGTTTTCCGTTTCTAAAACCGAACAGTTTTTTGTTAATGTTGCTAATGCTGGAATTTTATTCTGAGACAAATTGCTAATGGCTTCATTAAACCCTGGTTGAAAACTTTTTAGCCAGGGTTTAATGATGAGATAATCAACTTGAAAGGATGTATTTTCTATCAGCCAGAAATCAACTCCGTATTTTTGAATTAGTTGTTTTGCTGGTGTTAAATCTTGGCTATATTGAGCATGAAGCAAATCAATGATCCGTTGGCGAATCTGGGAATAGTAACCTAAATGAAAAGGCAAGGCGTATTCTCTACCTACTAAAATAGGTCTTTGGGCAAAAGTGGGGATGTTATCTGCTTCGTCTGAGAGTGTCGCCACTAGAGTATCTTTAGGTTGCTGCTGCAAAAATTTGTACAATGCTGATGCTGTAGATTGCCGATAATCAGTAGTAGGAAAACGTCCAGAAAAGTTAGGATACAGCAACAGAAAAGTGATTAAACTAACTGCTAATGTAATTTGCCAAAGTCTGCGTTTTTGCTGATAAGCGTGGAATAACCGCTCCAATATTACAGTTAAGGTAATACCTGCGGCGATCGCCATGACTATTCTAAAAGTATGTACTGTGTAGCGAGTAGGGAAAAATAACTTCAACAGCAAGGCATGAGCCGCAAAAAACAATGTCAACGATACGATGATAATTTGTGGCAATATTTTGACTTGAATTGTCAACTTTTCCAGTTTTCCTCGTACCAGTGGGAAAAACAAACCCATCCAAATCAGGGGAGGCATTAACGGTGGTAAGATGCCACTATGTTGACCGATTAGCCAAAATCTCGCCAGATTATTGTCAAAAAAAGGATGTCTCCCTTCTGTCCATAGTTCTGGCATGATCCAAGCTTGATTTGCTGTAACAACTGGTGCAAACTTAGATGAAGCTAAAAGATAGGGTAACATCACGAGAAATGCTAATCCCAAGATAGTAACTAGCCCAAAATAATTATTAGGTAATCGAATTAATAAAATGCCTATACAGATAAATACTAGAGGAGGATAAAATAATCCTGCCAACATAATTATCAGACAGTTTATTCGCCAATCACATCTAATTAGATAGTACAAAAAAGCCAATAGCAATGGATAAATAAAAGACCTGGGTGTGGCAGAAACCAAGTCAGATTGAAACCAAAGACTTTGGTTTAGTAATAAGGTTGTAATAAATGCCGAGCCTGGTACAGGAAAAATTTCTAAGCTTAGATTAAAACAGTAGATAGTAGTAATCAAGCACAAAAAAACTGGGATAAGTTTACTGCACAAAAGTGGATTAATGCCGAAATTCGCCATCAGTTTATATAAAGTGGCATATCCCAATGGCGTAATTGATTGGAAATAATCTGCGATTAAATCATGTTGAAATAATTCTGGATCGATAAATTGCTGCATCCAAAATACATATTCTCTGGCATCATCTTGAGCAACATATTCAGTTTTGAAGGCTCTTTGTAGTCCCAAGATGCTATAGAATATGGCAAATCCTAAACTCAGTGTTAAGTGTAGTGATATCCATCCCCAAGGGCGTTGTTTTTTAGGCTGATTAATTGAGGCTGTAAAAAACTTAGATAGAGACATGAACAAAATTTTCTGATGCTTTAATTTCAATTAACAGCCCATTTTTGCTGAGATGAATTTTAATTTTACTTATTAAACATTCTTTTTCATAATTTGCCAAGATTGTTGCGCGATCGCCCAATCTTCTTGAGTATGTATCACTAATACCCGCACTGTAGAATCAGGTGTGGCGATATCTTGATCAACAGGTTGATTTTGATTTTTCTCCTGGTCAATTTTCAAACCCAAAAATCCAAAGGCTTCGCAGACAGCTTGACGAATTCCGGCAGATTTTTCACCTATACCTGCGGTAAATAACAATACATCTAATCCGCCCAGACTAGCCAGCATTGAACCAATACCAGAGCGCAGACGATGGACATACATATCCCAAGCAAGTTGGGCGCGGTCGTTACCTTGGGCGATCGCTTCAATTACTTTGGGTAAATCGCTAGATACGCCCGAAATTCCCCGTAAGCCAGATGCTTTATTTAAGACATAATCTAAACTCTCGGCTGAATAATTAGACTGACGCAGGAGGTAAATTAAAATTCCTGGGTCGATGGAACCGCAACGACTCCCCATCATTAAACCATCTAAGGGTGTGAACCCCATTGTTGTATCAATGCTGCGACCATCTTTAATTGCGGCTAACGAACAACCGTTACCCAAGTGACAACTAATAATTCGCAACGATGGTAAATCTCGTTCGAGAACTTGCGCCGCCCGCCCAGCGCAATATTGATGACTGACACCATGAAAGCCATAGCGGCGAATACCTTGTTCTACCCATTCATAAGGGCCGGGATAAATTGCAGCCGCATCCGGGAGAGTGGAATGAAATCCAGTATCAAATACTGCTACTTGAGTGACTTCCCCTAAACTTTTCTCGATTGCTTCGATGCCTTCTAAAGCTGCTGGATTGTGGGCTGGAGCAAGATTAGAGAGACGAGCGATCGCCTTTTTAACTTCTTCAGTAATCACCACACTATGACGGTAATCTTGCCCACCATGAACCACACGATGTCCCACCACATCAATTTCTGACAGTTGTCCAATGACTTTAGTCGCACCACGGCTGAGGGTATAAAGCATATAAGCAACGTGTGCTTGGCGTGAATCCCCATATATGGATTCATGCAGAGTTGCGCCGGAAGCTGTTTTTACCTCAATTTCTGCCACACCTCGGTCTTGAGTCCAGTTGACTTTTCCTTCCCAAAGTGGTTTGGGTGCTGATTGGGGTAAAGCATCATCAGCTATTTCATACAGGCAACTTTTTTGGCTGCTAGAACCAGCATTTAGTACTAGGATTTTCATAAATTTGACCCTTTCTTGACAACACTGGAGAATTCTTTTTGAGGGTGCTGTTAAAGGATGATCGTTGATGTGTTCTGGTGAAGGAAATTGATTGCGTTGATTGCGATCGCCTTGAGAATTCTTCAACCTAATGAAAGTGGTGGCAAACTAGAAAATTATGCCATTTTGAGCTATTGATAAACCAAATTGAGTCAAATTTAGTCGCAAAAGCAAAGTTTTTTGAGAAATGCAATAGACTTTCATCTAATGTTAATCGAGATGTTTTTTGCTTTATTCTAAGCATCGTTTTACGAAAAAATAAATCTATATGCTTAGACGAGCGCCTTTATATTTTTTTTTAGGATTATTAACGAGTTCTAGCTGTTTTATCTTCAGTGTAGCAGCCCAAGTCCCATCTACATCTAATTCGCAGCAGTCCTCAACTCGAAGTGAAGCTCAAGCTGCTAGTTGGTTTGAAGCTCATCGCTCCCAGCCAGCAGCTTTACGAGCATTTGTACAGCGAATGCCGAAGGGAGGAGATATTCACAGTCATCTAAGTGGGGCTGTGTACGCAGAACATTATCTGGAGTGGGCTGCAACTGATGGGTATTGTGTGAATCCAAACGCTGGGACTTTAGTTGAACCCAAAGCTTGTAATCAGGACAGTAGCTATTTTCCCGCCTCAGAATTGTTCAACCGAACATCTGTTTATGACTCCCTAATCAATCGTTGGTCTACCCGTAACCTGCAATTTGCTGGCAAATCTGGACATGACCAATTTTTTGAGGCTTTTGCTGGATTTGGGACAATATCAGACTCTATGAACCGTCGGGATGATATGGTCGCGTCAGTAGCAAATCGGGCAGCTTCGCAGCACATTACCTATCTAGAGTTAATGCTGACTGTTCAGGGGAGTGAGGTTCGACAGCTAGGGCGTGAAGTGGGTTGGAATCAAGACTTCCAAGCGATGCACGAGCAATTGCTCAAACGAGGATTAACCGAGCTAGTGACACTCGGCTCTCAGCAATTAACACAGTTGGAGAGTGAAGTTGCGAAAACACTCGGTTGCGGCACTCCAAAGCCACAGCCTGGATGTACAGTAACGGTGCGCTATTTGCAGCAAACTACCAGAACAAAATCGCCTGTGGAAGTATTTGCTCAGTTAGCTTATGCTTTTGCACTGGCTTCATCGTCCAAGCAGGTAGTCGGGATCAATCTCGTCGCCCCAGAGGATCACCCGATCGCACTGCGTGACTACACCTTGCAAATGCAGATGCTACAATTTCTCAAACGTCAATATCCCAATGTTAAAGTTTCACTTCATGCTGGAGAGTTAACTTTAGGGTTAGTTCCAACTGAGAATTTACGTTTTCATATTCGGCAAGCTGTAGAAGTAGCACAAGCATCTCGCATTGGACATGGTGTGGATATTCTTTTTGAAGAGCGTCCTTTTGAGTTGATGAAGCAGATGCAACAGCGTGGCGTGTTGGTGGAAATCTGCCTGACTAGTAATGAGGTCATTTTGAATGTCCAGGGAAATCAACATCCTTTTATGGAGTATTGGAAAGCTGGAGTACCAATGACTCTTGCTTCCGATGATGAAGGCATTTCTCGCATCGATTTGAGTCATGAGTATCTGTTAGCAGTAACGAGATATGGGCTGACATATAAAGACCTCAAGCGACTGGCTCGCAATAGCTTAGAATATAGTTTCGCTCCCGGAAATAGTCTCTGGAAGTCGCCTGAATTTAAGGCAATGGTTCCCGCTTGTGCCAGCGATACCCCTGGTAATACCTCTGTTTCTTCAGGATGCAGTGCTTTTTTACAAAAGAGCGATCGCGCAAAAATACAATGGCAACTAGAGTCGGAATTTACTCGGTTTGAGTCTTTGCAAAACTGGCTTTGATTGACTTTCCCAAAAATGCTTTAATCCCACATTCCGCATGAAGACTGGGTGTAAGGGTTTAACCCAAATTTCTCACGTATGGGTAGGGGGTGTGGGAAGTGTGGGGGGAAAGATTTCTTCACTATCCTCCCACTCCTCCCACACCCCTATACCCCTGTACCCCTACACCCTTTCTAAAACCGCTATATGTTTTCTAGATTTAGTAACCATTGGTGAAAATGCTGGCATTGTTGGCGGATTGTATCTAGTCCAATCTCAATAGCCAGCAACGAACCATGCAGTACTTTGTCATATTCTTGACAACACTTGAGAATTCGTTTTGAGGGAGCGGTTAACGGATCATCGTTAATGTGTTCTGGTGAAAGAAATTTATTGCGATCGCCTTGTAAAATACTAACTACACTAGCATCAAACCACTCAGCAAATACTTGTGGCTGGCTGTACAGCAGTGCCTCAAATTCATGAACCAACAAATTAGGGATGAAATTTGTGTGACCAATATCCTGACCCATCTTTTGTTCTAAATATTCAACTTTTTGGAATGGGTCATTAGTATTTGGCAAGGAATCCCTTCCGGGAAAATCATTCGGTAAGCCGTACAAATCAAACATTGTGGTCACGAAAGCTGTTTTATCTTCACGGCACTTACGGTCTAATTGTCGCTTGATTTTGGCGTAACTTACTACACCTCCCTTGCCTGTAGAACTTGTGTTGACTAAAATCGGGTTGAGGAAAATGTATTTTTCTTGAAAATACTCGCAGAGTACTTCTTTCACGAACGTTTCCTCAGTTTGACCTTCAACGAAAACATGAACTCGGATCATCGTGAAGGTCTCCCACCCAGGAGGTTTTTCTTCCACAACTCGCCTAAACTATATTCTTCTAGCCATTCCTCTAACTCCTCCTCATCCAACCTGCTTAGTAATGATTTCCCCTGCAAGCGGTCAACAACAATTACATCTGCAACATCAAATTCGTTGAGTAATTCTACAGACTGGGTAGAAACAATCACTTGTTTAGAAACAGTCTTTATCAAAGATGCCAAAATTTTGATTGCATAAGGATGAAGACCAAGTTCCGGCTCATCAACTAGAATTGTTTCTGGCTGAAGTTCTTCCGGTTGCAAAAAAACTGTTGCTAAACAGATAAAACGCAACGTTCCATCAGAAAATGAGTGCGCCTTCAATGGTACATCTTGCCCCCGCTCAAACCATTCCAGTTCAATCAAGTTTTTGGGGGAAGGACGCAGGCAAAAGTTTCCAAAGAACGGGGCAACAAGCCGAATGGTTTTAACGATTTGCTGATAAGATTTCTGATAATTCTCACGCAACAGATACAAAAAAGCTGCCAGGTTACGAGCATCAGGACGCAAGTAAACATTGTCATTGATACCATGCGGCTGTTTTACATAGGCACTGTCGCTGGTGTCATGAAAATGATACACTTGCCACATCTGCATCACAGGCAAACCATATTGATCAACGTTAGTTTCTGTATCAGTGAACGCAGTGAAGAACGCCATTGTCTCGAAATGACCCTTTCCTATTTCCCTCTCACTATTCAAGTTCCACAAAAAAGACTCTGAAGTGAACATCAGACGATGATCTTGGGTTGGTTCAAGGGTAGCAAAGTAGAAATTATTGCCGAAATATAGCTGAAACTCTAGTTTTTCTGTAGTTTTGCGCCCAAAGTGTAGTAAGGCATTAGCTCCACCTTGGAGACTGACAAAACCTTGCAGGTTCCCTTCTAGTATCTGCTGAACCATACGGAAGAAGCCGATAAAATTGGATTTTCCCGCCCCATTAGCCCCAATTAAAATATTCACCCTGGAGAGTTCAACGTCACACTCAGCGATAGACTTGAAGCCTTTTAAAACTATTCTCGACAGTTGTTTTTCACTTTGTGCCTCCCTCATGAACAGTCTCCCGATCAACAGGCTTTTTCTACACAGGTTTCATTTTATCGAGTTTCTGCAAAAATGCTTTAATCCCACATTCCACCTTCTCCTTTGTTAATTGGAGATATAGAATGTGGGATTTAATCATGGAATCTAAATCCTAGTAGTTCGTCTCATTAGTTGTGAGAAGTTGGTGGTGGTCAGATCCCCGACTTTTTATAAAAGTCGGGGATCTAGCAACCCAGCAAAATTAATTCAATAGACTACTAGTGGCTGGCGACTACTTCTAAACTAGATAGTCTGTCTGCCAATAATTTTTCTAGGTCTTCTAAGGCTTTGGTAAATCCTTTGATACCTTCGTCTAATTTGTCGTAAGCCATTTGGTCTTCGGCGTGCATTTTGTCGAAGGTGGCTTTGTCGATAGAGATTTTAGCAATATCCATGCTGGCTGCTTTGGAAGGGTCGAGTTTGCGGGGTAGTTCGCCAATTGTGGCTTGCAATTCGCCTAACAAAGAGGGAGAGATGGTGAGTAAGTCGCAACCAGCCAACTCAGTGATTTCACCAACATTGCGGAAGCTTGCGCCCATAACTTCGGTTTTATGACCGAACTTCTTATAGTAGTTATAAATTGTGGTGACAGATACTACGCCTGGATCTTCAGCAGAGGGGTAGCTGTCGCGTCCGGTTGATTTCTTGTACCAGTCAAGAATCCGACCGACGAAGGGAGAAATTAAGGTAACGCCTGCTTCTGCACAAGCGATCGCTTGATGCAAACCAAACAATAGAGTTAAGTTACAGTGAATGCCTTCTTTTTCGAGAATTTCTGCTGCTTTAATTCCTTCCCAGGTACTAGCAATTTTAATCAAAATTCTTTCAGGGCCAATACCAGCGGCTTTATACTGAGTAATGATTTCTCTACCTTTGGTAACTGTCGCTTCGGTATCGTAAGACAAACGCGCATCTACTTCTGTGGAAACGCGACCGGGAATGATTTGCAAAATCTTCAAACCAAAAGATACCGCCAAGCGGTCAAATGCTAGAGAAACAATTTGGGCTTGACTAGCACCAGTACCAGCATCTTTTTTGGCTTGCAATAAAGTCTCATCAACAATGTCCTGATACTCTGGCATCTGTGCCGCAGCAGTAATCAGGGAAGGATTGGTGGTAGCGTCTCTAGGGGTGAATTTTTCAATGGCTTTAATATCGCCAGTATCAGCAACAACTACAGTAAATTCCCGCAACTGTTCTAGTAAATTTTTAGACATAAAAAACTCCGTGATGGTGATTTGTGTAGGATTTACCTAATTCCCCTATGTATTTACACTCTCTACGGTTGCTAAAATTCTGATTTTGGCAACTTTTCTTCATCATTGCCTTTTGCTGACTGAAGCCTTAGCCTTATTCTAGTTACGTCACGCCAGAATTGGCTGTCCAATAGAATGCACTTTGATTAAACTAGTTGTGCCTGATTTACCAATTGGAACGCCGGAAGTAATTACTACTTTATCGCCTTCATTCACTAAACCCGTGTCTGCAACTGTGTTGACGACGTTGATAAACATTTCCTCCGCATTGTGAACTGGGGGAATGAATATAGGTTCGACTCCCCAAGAAAGCGCTAATTGGCGATAGGAATTTTCATCAGGGGTGAGGGCAATAATTGGCGCGGAAGGACGGTATTTTGAAACTAATTTGGCGGTACTGCCAGATGTAGTATTACAAAGAATTGCCTTTGCGCCTGTTTCATAAGCGATGCGACATACTGCTTCTGCCACCGATTCGGTAACGCTGAGGCTGCCTGCTTCGTGACACCAGGAATGTTTACCACCTTCTTGCAAAGCTTGTTCTGTCCGTACAGCGATGTTGTGCATAATTTGCACCGCCGCTTCAGGATACTGCCCGACGGCTGTTTCTCCAGATAGCATGACGGCATCAGTACCATCCAAAATGGAGTTAGCTACGTCGGTGGCTTCGGCGCGGGTGGGGTCTGGTGAACTAATCATCGACTCCAGCATTTGGGTAGCGGTAATCACTGGTTTGCCTGCCTGATTACAACGGCGAATAATATCCTTTTGAATCAGGGGGACTTCGTGAATTGGCACTTCTACGCCTAAATCGCCACGGGCAATCATAATGCCGTCAGCGACTTGTAAGATGGAGTCAAAACGCTCAACTGCCTCTGGTCTTTCGATTTTGGCAATTAAACGTATAGCAGCACCGGCGGCTTCGATCATACGCTGGGCTGGTTCTAAATCTTGGGGCGATCGCACAAAGGAAACCGCCGCAAAATCTACACCTATCTGAATGCCAAAGCGTAGATCCATTAAGTCTTTTTCGGTGATCGAACTCACGGGTAGCGGTGTTTCTGGCAAATTAACTCCCTTGTGAGTGGAAATTAAACCGCCAATTTTTACCAACGCCCGAATTTTATCGGCATCGCGATCAGTAACAATTAATTTGACGCGTCCATCATTAATTAAAATCGGTTCCCCCGGTCTCACCATTGCGAACAAAGTGGGCAAAGGTAAAGGCAGTTCGTCGATACTATTGCCTTTGTCCTGCAAGACAAATGTAACTTCTTCACCAGCTTCGACATTTAGTCCTTCTGGCGGTAAAACTCCTAAACGAATTTTCGGGCCACAAAGGTCTTGCATAATTGCCACTGGCTTTTGGCGATCGGCACTAATTTGCCGTAAATACTTAGCCGTTTGCCCGTGAAATTCATGAGCGCCGTGTGAAAAATTCAACCTTGCTACATTCATTCCAGCTTCGACAAGCGCTTGCAGTTTTTCTGGTGCAGAACTAGCAGGGCCAACAGTGCAAATAATTTTGGTTCGACGCATAGGGATTAGGTTTCAAGTATAAATTGCGATATAAATGCCTTGAGCGATTGCCTATTGCATCCATATCACTTGTGCTTCATATCACTCCTTTTGTATGTAAAAACACTTTTTTATACAGTTTGAAGTGTGAAGTATAAAATTGATACTTCACACTTCAAACTTTTTAAGCAGCTACAGCCAATAGTTGTTCTTTCTGTGCCATAGACAACAGTTGGTCTACTACCCGATTTGAGTAGCCCCATTCGTTGTCATACCAAGAAACAACTTTGAAGAAGTTGGAGTTTAGCTCAATTCCAGCACCTGCATCGAAAATACTGGAACGAGTATCACCCTGGAAATCTGTAGATACTACTTCTTCGTCTGTGTAGCCCAAAATACCTGCTAGTTGACCTGACGCAGCTTGCTGCATTGCCGCACAGATTTCTTTGTAACTGGTAGATTTTGCAGTTTTGAAGGTGAGGTCAACTACCGAAACATCAGGGGTAGGAACGCGTAGTGCCATCCCTGTTAACTTACCCTTTAACTCTGGTAATACTAAAGCCACAGCTTTAGCTGCACCTGTGGATGAGGGAATAATATTTTGGGCTGCGCCTCGACCACCCCGCCAGTCTTTTTTACTGGGGCCGTCTACGGTGGGTTGAGTAGCAGTCATAGCATGAACTGTAGTCATCAACCCTTCGGTTAAACCGAAGTTATCATTGATGACCTTGGCAACGGGAGCCAGACAATTTGTAGTGCAGCTGGCATTGGAAACGATCAAATGCTTGCTGGGGTCGAATAAGTCATGATTTACACCCATCAACAAAGTTGGAACTCTGTCTGGATCTTTTGTTGGAGCAGAGATAATAACCCGCTTTGCTCCTGCTGTGAGGTGTTTGCTGGCACCTTCATAATCAGTGAAGAGTCCGGTAGATTCAACTACATAGTCTACGCCTAATTTACCCCAAGGTAATTCGGCAGGATTTCTCACAGACACGCAAGGAATAAAATGTTCATCAATGACAATGCCGTCTTCCTTGGCTTCCACCTTGCCTTTAAACTGACCGTGAGTGGAATCGTATTTCAACAGATAAGCCAGGTTATCTGGTGGTACTAAGTCGTTAATGCCGACAAACTCAATGTTAGGGTTATAAATGCCAGCACGCAGCACTAGCCGACCAATACGACCAAATCCATTAATACCAACTTTCAACTTCGTCAAAGTTCAACCTCCTAATTTGAGAACAACCCAGGTCTGTTCTTAGTTTCAACGCTGCATTTAGCTGGGTTAATTTTGGTCTGACTGAGTTGATCGTGACAGTCTTAGACACCTAAATTGATTTTGCTAGACATCTTTTAAGGTTTCAGGAAAGTATGAAGTATGAAATTTCACACTTCATACTTCATACTTCAGAATTTAATACGGCCACTGCCAGTGGCGAACTTCGGGTAGGTCTTCGCCGTGTTGGGAAATGTAGTGCTTGTGTTCGATCAGCTTATCTTGTAGGCGTTGTTTGATGTATGCTGCTTTGGAACCTAGTTGTGGCACGCGATCAATGACATCCATAACTAAATGATAGCGATCGAGGTCATTGAGAACCACCATGTCAAAGGGAGTTGTGGTCGTTCCTTCTTCCTTGTAGCCACGCACATGGAGGTTTTGATGATTGGTATGGCGATAGGTCAATCGATGGATTAACCAGGGATAGCCATGAAAAGCGAAGATAACTGGTTTATCAGTTGTGAAAATTGTATCGAAATCTTTGGGACTCAAACCGTGAGGATGCTCACTTTTTGGCTGTAATGTCATCAAATCTACGACGTTAACCACCCTAACTTTTAAGTCGGGGAAGTACTGACGCAGCATATCCACCGCAGCCAAGGTTTCTAAGGTAGGCACATCACCCGCACAAGCCATGACTACATCTGGTTCACTTCCTTGGTCGCTACTCGCCCATTCCCAAATACCAATGCCTTTGGTGCAGTGTTTAATGGCTGCATCTATATCAAGATACTGCAAGGCTGGTTGTTTGCCGGCGATGATGACGTTGACGTAGTTACGGCTTCTTAAGCAGTGGTCGGTGACGGACAGTAAGGTGTTGGCATCGGGGGGAAGATAGACGCGAATGACTTCTGATTTTTTGTTGACTACATGGTCGATAAAACCAGGGTCTTGGTGAGAGAAACCGTTGTGGTCTTGCCGCCAAACATGAGAGGTGAGTAAATAATTTAGAGAAGCGATCGGTCTACGCCAGGAAATATGACGGGTGGTTTTCAACCATTTGGCGTGCTGGTTGAACATGGAGTCAATGATGTGGATGAATGCTTCGTAGCAGGAGAAGAACCCGTGACGACCTGTGAGAAGATAGCCTTCTAACCAACCTTGACAACTGGTTTCGCTGAGAATTTCCATTACCCGACCGTTGGGTGAGAGGTGTTCATCTTCGGGCAGAATTTTAGAAACCCAAGTTCTATCTGTGACTTCAAACAACGCATCTAAGCGATTGGATGCTGTTTCATCAGGGCCAAAAACGCGGAAGTTCCGGCTTTCCATGTTGAGTTTCATCACATCCCGCAGAAATTGGCCTGTGACTCTGGTGGCTTCTGCTTCGATTTTGCCGGGTTGAGTAACATTGACGGCATAATCTTGGAATTTGGGCATTTTCAGGTCACGCAACAAGATACCGCCGTTGGCGTGGGGATTGTCGCCCATCCGCCGCAGACCTGTGGGGGCTAATTGGGCGAGTTCGGGTATGAGTTTGCCGTTAGTGTCGAAGAGTTCTTCGGGCTTGTAACTCTTCATCCAGTCTTCGAGTAATTTTAGATGTTCTGGCTGTTGCGCGATCGCTCCGAAGGGGACTTGATGCGATCGCCAAAAATCTTCGGTTTTCTTACCATCAACTTCTTTTGGCCCTGTCCAGCCTTTGGGGGTACGCAACACAATCATCGGCCAGCGCGGACGTTCTGTAAAACCATGTATGCGGGCTTCTCTTTGGATGTTTTGAATTTCCGAAATGACTGTATCTAATGTAGCTGCCATCTGCTGATGCACGTCTGTGGGATCAGAACCTTCGACGAAGTAAGGTTTGTAACCATAGCCCACAAATAAACTTTCTACTTCTGCATCGCTTAACCGTGATAACACTGTTGGGTTAGCAATTTTATACCCGTTGAGGTGCAGAATCGGCAAAACAGCCCCATCATTGACTGGGTTGAGAAACTTATTGGAATGCCAACTTGCAGCTAAAGCCCCAGTTTCAGCTTCACCATCACCCACAACCGCTGCCACAATCAAATCAGGATTGTCAAAAGCAGCACCGTAAGCGTGAACTAGGGCATAACCCAACTCGCCACCTTCGTGAATTGAACCAGGAGTTTCGGGGGCGACGTGGCTAGGAATCCCACCAGGAAAAGAGAATTGTTTAAAAAGCTGCTGCATTCCCTCAGCATCTTGGGAAATATTGGGATAGTATTCGCTGTAAGTTCCTTCTAGGTAGGTATTAGCGACTAAACCAGGGCCACCATGACCAGGCCCGGCAATATAAATCATGTCCGTATCATATTTTTTGATGATGCGGTTGAGGTGAACATAGATAAAATTTAGACCTGGTGTAGTTCCCCAGTGACCTAAAAGTCGGGGTTTAACATGTTCTATTTTGAGTGGTTCTTTTAGCAGTGGATTGTCGAGTAAATATATTTGCCCTACTGACAAATAGTTTGCCGCCCGCCAGTAGGCGTTGATTTTATGCAATTCTTCGTCTGTTAAAGGCTTTGTTTGTGGGGAGATTGCTAAAGTCATATCAAATTTCCGTATACAACAGGATTTTGCCTTTGTTCAGTAAGCTAGTGTAGTTGTCTATGCAGTAACGGCCATCATACTCACGACAAATTATTCCCAGCGCCAATCAGGAAAAACTTGTGCTTTGTTGTTGCGATCGCTGGTGGGAAAATTTTTAGTGAGTGATAAATAATTCCCGACTATCTCCTGCTTGAGAGACTAGCAGATGTAACCAAGATGACTCGCTAGTTTTAAGGTTTTTTTAAACCATTTATGACAAACGCCAAAAATTCACTATAGAAGTTGGTTGATAAAAGATAATCTTATTAAAGAAATATTACTTTTGATAGAAAATCATGAGCTAATCATTTAATGGTAAATACCTGAATAAAAACTCTGTGTGCCTTTGCATTTACCTCAGCGATTCTCTGCGTTTAAAAGTTAAATTCCCAGATATTTTGAGTATAGAAACCCGTGTTAAATAATCGGCGTTGCTGATTAGTGGGATGATTTTTATCTCGCGCATTCGGCGAAGCCGTTCTCGCAGAGTAGGCGCAAATACGCAAAGAATCAATATTCTGCTTTGTATAAAAGTCTCAATTCATCCCGCATTTATGCAACGCCAAATAATCTTGGTGAAATAAGCACTCAAATGTTTCTAAACCAATAACTGTACCTGTGAACCTTGTTGAGTTTTATGCACTTCAATTCTGGCTTGAAAGGCTTCTTTGAGGTGGGGCATGTGGGTAACTGTGAGGATGCAGGCAAAATCAGAGGCGATCGCATTTATGGCTGCAATCAAGCGATCGCATCCTTCCGCATCTTGTGTCCCAAAGCCTTCATCTATAATTAACAATTGCAACGCCGCCCCCGCCCGTTGGGCTAATAATTTCGCCATTGCTAACCGGATGGCAAAGTTAATTCTAAAGGCTTCGCCACCAGAGTAAGTCTCATAAGCGCGGGTTCCCTTAGCATCGGCAATTAAAATGTCTAAGGTGTCTATCAGCTTGGCATTCTTCTTGGTAGATTTACCACTTCTACCTGCTTTTTGAGTAATAAATTGCACATGTAACTGATTTGCACTCAATCGTGATAACAATTGATTTGTCTCTGCTTCCAGCTGCGGCAAGACGTTTTCAATCATTAAAGCTTGGATACCATTTTTACCAAATGCCAGGGCTAACTCGTGGTAAACCCGGTATTGTTTCTTGCAAGCTTGCAGCTGTTGTTGTTGTTCTTCGTACTGCACTTGCAAAGTTTCTAGTTGATGGGCGAGTTGTTCCAAACGCCCCAACTTGGCAATTTGTTCATCAAGTTGTCGTCTGCGGATAGCTAACTGCTGTTCTAAAGCTTGAATTTGCTCAATGGGGTTGGCAGACTGGGCTAGTTGTTGAACAATTTCATCAATTTGGCTGGCGAGTTTTTGTCGCTCGTTCAACCGAGTAGTTTTCGCCGCTTCTAGTTCTTGTAATCTCCCTTGCAGTTGGGGATATTGCTGTTGGGCTGATAACAATTGTTGATAGCGTAACTGCCAAGCTTGACCTTGGCGGACTGCTTGACGTAAATTATTGTGTTGCTCTGAACTGTAACCAATTTCAGCAATTTGACGCTCAAGCGCTGCAATTTGTTGGGCGCAGTCAGAATCAGTTTGCTCTTGCTGAATTCTAGCTTGTAGTTGAGTAATATTTGCTTGTAATTCTGGTTTGCGGGCTGCTAGGTGTGTTTGGCGTTTCAGCGCATCCTTAATTTGCCCTTGTTTAATTTCCGCCCAGCGCCATCTTTCAACTTCACTCCGCGCTAAGGCATGGTCTTGCTCATTGTAATTTAATTGTTGCAGATATTCGTCTAATTGTCGTAGTTCTTGTTGTTTATCGTGGGCATAATCACCAATTTGGAGCGATCGCTCTAAATGTTGTCTTTCTTGTGTTAGTTGGTTTAACTGTTCTTCAGCATCGCTTGTTGATTCCAGTTGGGCGGCTAGTTGTCCGCGCTGTTCTCGCAAAGAGTCATAAGGAGATAAGTTTTGCGATACTTCTCGATATTTCTGCCTCAGTACTTGAATTTCTCGATCTGTACAAGCCATCTGTTCCCGAAATACCCACAATTGTTCCTCTGTGTCTTTGTATTCAGCTTTGGTTTTATCTGCGACTCGATTCCAGTGATGTTCATCTAAAGGACGTTCGCACAAAGGACAAATTGCGTCTGGATTACGCAACATTTGGAGTTTTTGGTCTAATTCACCCAATAACCTTTCATATTCGCGTTGCTGTGCTTGCAGTCTTTCAATAAAGTGTCTTCTTTCCTGGCCTTTTTCTTGGATGCGTTGCAAATAAACTTTATCTTTCTCCATTTGTTCAATCTGCATTGCTACAGCCATTACGGCTTGTTGCAGTTCGGGATAGCGTTGTGAGGAGCGTTGCAGTTGATTTTCTGTGGCTTGTATTTGTTCTAACCTGGCGACTAAACTAGCTTGAATTCTATCTAAGTGACTTTGCAAACTTTGGCGCTGTTGTAATAAAGGCGAAACTTGCATTTGCAATTCATCCAACTGAATCACCCGGCGACGGGCAGCGCTTAGTTGTCCTAAAGCGGCTTCGACTTCGCCTGATTTACTCAGAGTTTGCTGAATTTCTTGTTCTTGCTGGGCTAACGCTTCCAGTTGCGCTTGTGCTTGTTGCAGTTTTCTTTCAAGATCATGAATTTGCCCAGTTAGTTGCTGCTGCTTTTGTTGACGCAGTGCTGTGGCGCGGGTGTGTTGCTCAAACTTAGCTGCAAAAGCTTCTTCTTGAGATTGTAAGCTTTGGTAATGGGCGTAACCGTTTTTAATTTCGGCTTCTTGATTTAAAGTAGCCGTCAAATCTGCCAGCTGGGTTTTAACGGATGATTGTTCTTGGTGGAGGCGATCGCAATCCTGCGTTAAATTCTGGTATTGTTGCCTCACAAAGCTGAGTTGTTGTTCCCAATTTTGCCGCTGGTGTTGGACAACTTGCAAACTTTGTAGTTGAATATTGTCAAATGCTTGTACCTGTTGCAGCTGATTCAGTTCTGCTTCTAATTCTCCTCTTTGGGCTGCTGTAAAGTCTCGCTGTTGCAGTTGCGTTTTAATCGATTCCAAAGAACGTTCTAATTCTTCTGCTCTGGCTTTAAATTGGCGGGAAGATTCTTTGGCTCGTTCTTCCAAGTCATCATACTGCGTCAGTTTTAACAACTCCGCTAAAATTTCCTTGCGTTCTGTCGGGCGCTTCAGCATGAATTCATCAGCACGGCCTTGACGTAAATAAGCGGAATTAATAAAAGTGTCGTAATCGAGCTTGATATGTTCTAAAATCAAATCCTGGGTTGCCCGTACTCCTTTACCCGTGAGTGGGCGAAACCCAGAAGGTGTTTCAATTTGAAATTCTAAAACACTAGTTGCACCGCGAATTCTTGTGCGAATCACTCGATACTTTTGCTGGTTAATGTGGAATGTGAAATCAACGCGGACTTCTTTCGCCCCAGCATGGATGACATCATCTTCAGTTGAAGCTCGACTTTCACCCCAAATTGCCCATGTAATCGCTTCGAGCAGAGACGATTTACCTGCGCCATTAGAACCACAAATACAAGCCGTATGCAAACCACGAAAATCTAAAGTAGCATCACGGTAACTAAGGAAGTTTTTGAGGATAAGTTGTACTGGAATCATTAAGGCAATAGCGCCACATCTAGGATTTGATGAACGAGCAGTACAGATGCACTCTAGATAGTTTAGCTAGGTAGATATCAGGATTCTAGTCCTAAAGTCCGTAATTTTACGAAAATTAACAATACTATGAGCAAGTTTTTCCCGCTTGGCAAATTATTTTGTTTATATTCAAAGAAAAAAGAAACCTGCCACACAGACAAGTTTCTTTCGCATAACTAATAATTCTATTTGTCAGGGGTTAATTCTGGTTCATCATCTCGTTTATCATTTTGTTGGTTTGAATTGGGATCGCTCCTCAAAAACCCCATCACAAAATTAAAAATTGCATCAGCCGACTTTTCGACTGCCCAGCCTAAAAATGCGCTAAGTATCAGCATTAAAATAGTGTCCATAAAATATGCTCAATTGACGACTCTTACAATGTCGCGCTAATCATGTCTGAGTAAGGCTTATGGCAAGTATGAGTTCAGGTATGATTTATGTATGAGTTGCGTGACTTTAGTAACAGGGAGAAAATGGACATAGCTAAAAACGTCACAAGTTTGTTGTTCAGCTATGGCAGAGCGATCGCTTAAAGCATCTCAAAAAGGCATACAGTTAGCAAAACAAGCTCTCACTAGTAAGAGATTGTTTCAAAAGGATTTAATCGGTTTGGTTTGTCAGAGTCGCCAACCTATTTCTAAATTTTTTACAGGTAAACCTGTTGATCGCGAAATTTTTGTTGGAATTTGCGAAAGGCTGAGTTTGAAATGGCAAGACATTGCTGAACTACCGCCAGTAGATGAGTTAACGAAGGTAGAAGATAATACTTTTGATATCAATACTCTTGTAAAAGAGGTACGCGAAAAGATAAAACCTCTCATTGAAGAACGTTGCGGTACAATGCGTGTCTTAGATATGACTCAACCCATTGGGCTGAATGATATCTATACCAATGTCAACATTCTAGAGAAAATCACTGGACGGCGGCGGCTAGGAATTGATGAATTACTTCAACAGTGTACGAGTGATGATTTTAATCATTTTGGATTGGTGAAAAATACTGAAAAACGATTTCCAGCACTAGAAGCAGTTGATAAATATTCCAAGCTGATGATTTTAGGAAAGCCTGGAGCAGGTAAAACCACATTTTTGAAGTATCTAGCCATTCAATGTATTAGAGGAGAGTTTCAGGCTGAACGCGTACCAATTTTTGTAACCTTAAAAGACTTTGCCGAAGCTATAAACAAACCAGGATTATTGGAATATATCACTGAACACACAATAGAGGGCATATCTAAAAAACGGCATTTTGTAAAAAAGGAATTTATTACATCTATTCAAGATGTAATAACTCACAGCAAAGCATTATTTTTACTCGATGGTTTAGATGAAGTTAAAGAAGAAGATTCAAAGCGTGTCTTAAGAGAGATTCGTGATTTTTCTAACCATTTCCAAAATAATAACTTTGTGATGACTTGCCGCATTGCCGCACGAGAATATACGTTTGAGAAATTCACAGAGGTAGAAGTTGCAGATTTTGATGATGGACAAATTGCTACTTTTACAACTAACTGGTTTAAGGGGAAACCTGTCAAGCCAGAGACTTTTATTCAACGCCTCCACGACAATAACCGCATCCAAGAACTGGCTGCAAGTCCGTTACTACTAACATTGTTATGTTTAGCATTTGAAGAGTCTGGTGATTTTCCCGCAAATCGTTCTGAATTATATAAAGAAGGATTAGATGCACTGTTGAAAAAATGGGATGCCAAGCGGGGAATTCAGCGTGATCAAGTTTATAAAAGACTATCAGTCCAACGCAAAGAAGATTTACTCAGCAAAATCGCGCTGACTACTTTTGAACGTGGTGACTACTTTTTTAAGCAGAAAATAGCAGAGCAATACATTACAGAATACATCCGCAATTTATCTGGCGCTAGTACTGATGAAGAGGCATTGCAAGTTGACAGTGAAGAAGTTTTGCGCTCCATTGAACATCATCATGGGCTAGTTGTAGCAAGAGCTAAAGGTATTTACTCATTTTCACATCTGACATTCCACGAGTATTTCGCTGCTAGAGAAATTGTTTTTGTCAAGCAGTCATCAGAAGAAGTTTTGAACGATCTGGTGGTTCACATAGTAGAGAAGCGTTGGCGAGAAGTTTTTCTTCTTGCGATTGGAATGTCACCCAATGCAGACCGTTTATTACTATTGATGAAAGATAAAGTTGATACTATTTTAGCTGAAGATGAGTATTTACAAAAATTATTGATGTGGAGTAATAAGAAATCTATTGCCGTAGATCTTGATTACAAAAATGCTATAAAACGGGCTTTTTATTTTGCTTTTATTATTACTCATGAAACTGGAATTCCTGGCATTTGTCTAGGCATAACATCCAGTTTCTTGAATAGAATAATTTTTAAATCAGAGAGATATACTTCCAATTTTATATTAGAATATTTCAAAATAGAAAAGCAAGTATCGGAGAGATATATTAACTTTACATTGATTGACATTATTTGTCCTGATTTTATAGAAGAAGATATTGATTATGAATCTATCCTTTTACTAGCTTTATCTCCTGAAACAGAGAAATCCCTGTTACAACTTCAAAAACAGCTACCCACGTTAAATGTTAAAACAAACTTATTTAAAAAATGGTGGAAAATTAATGGTCAAGACTGGACTGAAAAATTTATTTCAGTAATCAATAAATATCATAATAGTATTGATACACATTGGCAATTTACACAACAGCAAAATAATTTAATACATCAGTATCATGATGCAAGTGTATTACTCATGGAGTGTTTAAATAGCAATTGTTATGTAAGTTATGAAGTGCGACAGTATATAGAAGATACCTTGCTATTACCTATTGCAAAAATTAAACCATATCAGCAGTAATCTTAAATAGTCAAATATAGTGGTACTATTTAATTTTTGAAAATTGAGAGGCTCAGATACTAGACTTATTTAATAAGTAAATATTAAATTGTAGTGTGCTTCAAGAGTTGCTATAACGCACCGATATATATTGTGCGTTACGGCTAATTCTAATTTTGCAAAATCTCAAATCCTTTCATGGCCGTAACACACCCTACTTAATAATTCTGTGAATTCAACCTTTAGAGTTTCGCAGCAGTAACTGACAACCACATAAAAAGGGGTTTGGACTTTCTATGCGTTCGTCTCGTAGCACTTCAATTGGCAACTGACTGTTGTAAATTAATTTATCGTAATCCATCAACGCATTCCACTTAATTTTGCCAGTAGGAAACCCAATTTCTAAAGCTGCATCAAATATTAATTCTTGCCACTTCTGAATCTCTGGGTCTCGTGATTTACAGTAATCCAAAATTGCGATATATGCACCAGGTTTAGTAACGCGTAAAATCTCATCCAGAGCGCGTACAGGATCGGTAACAACACAAAGAGTAAATCCTGATGCAGCAGCATCAAAAGTATTATCAGGAAAATCCAAATTTAGCAAATCAGATACTTTAAAAGTGATATCTGCGGATACACGCTTTTTCTGGGCTTCATCCATCATTTTCTCAGATAAATCTACACCTACAACACTTACTCCTTCAGGGTATGCGGGAAGATTAAGTCCTGTGCCAACAGCAGCATCAAGCACAGTTTGTCCAGGTTTAAGCTGTAAAGAATCAATCAGTGGTTGACGATCAATATGCCAGTAACGCAACATAATCTGCTCATAATCTACTGCGCCCTGATCGTAGGTATCAATTATCTTTGTTACTTGCATATACTGCCCCATAAATATAGAAGTAGCTATTTTGTTTTAACTGTTTTCACAAGAATTTGGCAATGAAATAATGCCTATTGTTTTACCTTCTATAGTTGGTGTAAATACATAGATTGTTTAGACAAAAAATTTATGCGTCAGTAAGCAAAATTATGAATTAAATTCTGGATTCTACATCCTATTTTGATAAAACAAAATTCTGGTGGAACAAAGGCGGTAAGTTCGCGTCAATCAAAGGTATATAACTCTTGATTTAGCGAAGCATTTCAGCAGTGTAATATTTTGTGGAACAATAGCAGATACTCCGCGTCATCCAATCAGCCTGACTACGGTATATGCCTAGAGATAGTTCTCTAGCTAGTCAGAAACAATCTCAGTAACCACTCGTCATCACACAAGTCACACACATCAAAGTAAATTTTGTTATGACACACCTTTATCGCCTCAAATCTGGAGCAGCTGCATTCATGGCAATGGCACTAACTACAGGCGCGATCGCTCCTATAATTGCTGTAGCTCCTGCCCAAGCACAATATAATCTTGGACAATCACGCTCAACTACAATTCCTGCTAATGTAACTTTGCCTGTGACTTACGAAAAAGAAAAAGTCGTTGTCACCCCAGGCGAAAGTATGTCTCTGAAGCTAAGAATAGCTAATGACATTATCGATAGAAATAGAAATGTCTTAATTCCCGCCAGAACGGAAGTTGTCGGTAGACTAGAGCCTGTTGATTTATATGGCAGAAATTCCCCCAGCAACAGAAATAATGACAATAGCAAGGGTGTAAGGTTTGTCGCTTCAGAATTAGTCTTCCCCTCTGGTCGCAGACTACCAATTAATGCTAATTCTCGGACAATCACCGAAACTGAAAAAATTACCAAAGGTGCAGATACTGGTCAAATTTTAACTGATGCAGCTATTGGTGCAGGCGCAGCTAGTGTAATTTCGCTGCTCACAGGTAACAGGAGGATAGAAGTATTAGAACCTGTGGCTGGTGGTGCAGCGGGTGCTTTAGCCAGTGTGCTGTTGCGGAAAAAGCAAGCTGATGTCTTTGTTCTCAGACCAGAAGAAGATTTAGACATCACACTGACAAGCAATTTAGTAATATCCCGAAACACTACTAATTATTAACTGATATTTCAGTCGTGAACTCAATCAGCTTAATCAGCGATCGCCTCTTTCAATATAGTGTGCGATCGCTTCATTTTTATAGATACAAAATTTAATATTAATGCAACTATTTGATCTCTATCTCGTCTTATTTAATATTCAAGGTACATGCTGAATATTTGCTGCTTGTTAAAGTCGAAAATCCGCTTCATTCATTCTTTAAAGCAAATTTAGTGTATCTACGGTGTCTATATCTAGTAAAAAAAATCAAGATAAGAGTATCAGGCATCTAGAGAAACTTGCATCTTCCTTCCTACTGTGACAGATAAGATTCACAGATAGGACTTAATAAGTTATCTTTCCATCTCCTGTATAAGTGCAGATGTAGAAACAGCTAACTGTAATCAGTTGGTTGGAAATCACTCATGATTGCTAATTTCCATATATCTTCAATAATTTAACGAAAATGCTGAAAAATTTATCTCTTGCTTTACTAGGAACAACTGTTATTGTAGCGAGTGCTAACCCAGCTAGTGCCGTAACTATGGTAGTAAGTGGTGGGATGTTCTCTAGCTACTCTGATGCTAAAACTGTCACCTTTGATGATGGTACAGCAAATGACCCAAATGGATTTGCTACTTACTCTAATGTCACTACTAACATTGTTCAGGGTAGTGTAAGTGGTCAATATGCTTCACCCTATGGAGATACTACTAAGTTTCTCACAATTGCTCCATCAGGTAGTGGTGTTGCAGGTGATAGTGGTTTTGTCAATATTAATTTCAAAGAAGCTGTTGATTACTTCGGTTTTTATGCAGGTTCATTAGATAGCTACAACTATATTGACATCTATAGCGGTAATCAGTTGTTAAAGACTTTTAGTGGCTCAGATGTACCAGGTGCAGTAGCTGATGGTAGCTGGACTAGCGGTCAAGCTAATATGTTTGTCAATCTTGTAGGTGAAGCAGGCGAAAAATTTGATCGTGTTGTGATGCGTTCAAATGGTATTGCTTTTGAAACAGATAACCACGCCTATAGACTAGCGCAGAGTGTTCCAGAACCCAGTGCTATGTTAGGTGTATTAGCAATAGGTGCTTTCGGAACTACTTCACTTTTAAAGCGTCAACAAAAGAAAGTAGCAGTGAAGGCATAAATTTCTTTTCAAGTCTTATTTTATAACTGCTATGTGTAGAAACTTGCATAGCAGTTTTTTAGTGGAAAATATGGTTAAAATTATAGACTTCGCAGGATGTATCAACAATAAATGACTGAAAGTATTTTGATGAATTTAATCACACCCATCAGAATTTACTTTCTTTTTATCAAGTTATTGCAACTATTTTATCTCTATATCGTCTGCTGAAATATTCAGATAAGTGTACATATCATTTTAGGTTTAGTAGATATAAAATCCAATGAAATAGGTAATAGGGAATAGTTGATAAACTATTCCCTATTACCTATTTTTTAAATATATATCTTTGGTATTAAAGCAAGTTTATTTACTCAAAAAAAACGAAGATTTTGGAAACCTTATTGTTGGATTTTTGTCTAAGTAATTAACAGGAAATAAATAAATGTTTGGAGTAAAATTAATGTCTAATTTAACTGGTTGGCAATCTAAAACTGCTGCACTTATGGCTTTGAGCATCACTGCTGGTGCTGTAGCCCCCTTTATGACAGCTACACCCTCTTTTGCTCAAACCACTTTTACAGATGTTTCATCTAATTACTGGGCTGCACAGTTTATTCAAGAATTGTCCCAGCGGGGTGTAATTGCCGGGTTTCCTGATGGCAGTTTCCGTCCAGAAGAAGCGGTAACACGCGCTCAATTTGCGGCGATGGTTAACAAAGCTTTCCAAAAAGCACCGCAACGTCAGTCAATCAGCTTTGTGGATGTACCCAGCAATTACTGGGCATCGAGCGCCATTCAGCAAGCTTATACCATTGGTTTCCTCTCAGGATATCCCGGAAACCGCTTTGAGCCTAACCAAGCTATTCCCCGTCAACAGGTTTTAGTTTCCCTGGCTAACGGTTTGGAATATAGTGCTAATAGCAATGTTGAAAGCACTCTGCAATACTTCAACGATGCTTCTGGGATTGCTAGTTATGCCCGTAGTCCGATCGCAGCGGCAACTGAAAAGCAAATTGTTGTGAACTATCCTAATGTTAAGTTCCTCAATCCCACTGCAACTGCAACACGCGCCCAAGTAGCAGCTTTTATTTACCAAGCGTTAGTGAGTTCTAATCAAGCTTCGGCGATTAATTCACCTTATATAGTCGCAACTCAAACCACTACACCAACACCTGTATCGATCACAATTCCCCAAGGGACTGTGATTCCCGTGAAGTACGATCAAGCTAAGAAAATTCTGGTAACAAAGGATGAAACTGCACCTTTAACCCTGACTGTTGAGCAAAATGTTGTCACCCAAGATGGTACTGTAGTCATCCCCGCTGGTAGTCAAGTTGTTGGTCAACTCAAGCCGGCAAAGGGTGGTTCCCAATTTGTTGCTCAAAAACTGGTGTTAACTACAGGTCAAGAGTATCAAATTGCCGCTACTTCTGATGTGATTACAAAAACGGAAACAGTGAAAAAAGGCACTAGTACTAGAGCGATTATTACGAATACTGTATTAGGTGCTGGGGCGGCGGCGGCGGTATCTGCGGTGACAGGCGATCGCGCGATCGCTACAGAAGAAGTTCTCGGTGGTGCGGCCATTGGTGGCTTAATTGGTTTATTCTTCGGTCGCAACAGTGTTGACTTAATTGCTATTAACCCCGACACCGATTTACAAATGACCGTCAATCAAAATTTGTTGGTCTCAGTTAGATAGTTGTTAGTCAAGAGTCAATAGTAAAAATGAACTTTTTGACCATTGACCATTGACTATTGACTAATTGGCAACCAAATAATAAACGTAGTTCCCGGTGTATCGGGGGATGTGATCGCAGAATTAATTGCTGGGCTGAAAATTTCTATTTCACCTTGCATTTGCTCAATTAATTGTTTAGCGATCGCTAATCCTAATCCTGTACCGGGAATTTCTGTTTGTGCTTGTACACCTCGGTAATGTCTTTCGCCCAAATGTGTTATGTCTTCTTGGGGAATTCCCGGCCCAGTATCACTAATAGCAATACCGATAAAATTTTCTCTTTCTTGCCCTACTTGGATGAAAATTTTGCCGCCTTTGGGGGTGTATTTCAAAGCATTATCAATGATATTGCTTAAGACTTCTTGTAAAGCTTTAATATTGGCACGCACCAAGGGTAAGTTTTTGGGAATTTCTGTTTTTAATTTGAGATGGCGTTCTTGAGCGATCGCTTTTGCTGATAGTAATAATGGTGCTAATAAATCAGCTAAAGAGCAATCAGTTGCTTTTTCTCCTGTGCCTGGTAATAATAAAATCGGTTTGGGTTCTGTTTGGACAGTAGCTTCCACAAATACTTCATTTTCGGGTAATGCCAGTGGTGCTAAATCTAATTCTGTCCAGTCAATAACCTGCTCAAATTGTTGCAATAATTCTTGCAGGCGATCGCTTTCTCTCACAATATTCGCTCCCACGTCTCGGTTAGGATCACCTGGACGCAGTCTTTTAAATAGCAATTTGCCAAAAGTCCGCAATGCAGTCAAAGGATTGCGAAATTGGTGTAATAAATTATCTAATAAATCTCGCTGCTGTTCTTGGAGAACTTGTTGTTGGTGTAACTGTTGTTGCAACCATGCTCGACGCTGATCTAAAACACAAGCGATCGCCAAAGTCTGAACTATCTTTTTAATAGTACTTTGTTCTTGTTGATTCCAAGCTCGGTCTTCTCTACAAGTCACCAGTAATCCCATCATGACACCCTCATGAACCAGGGGTCGAACAATTTGGTGTCCACTCAGCAAATACTCTTCTTGAAAATCTGGCTGTTCAGTATCCGTGGTTTCGACCTCTGGTGATGCAGTCGGAGATTCTGTAGCTGCTGTCAATAACCGTTTTTGTTGTTTGGGCAGTAGCAAAATATTACTAATTTGTAATTGTTTGCGTGCTTTTACCTCAGTATTCTCCTCTCCTGGTGGTAATCCTGCTGTTTCTGGATAAACCACTACAGGAATCAGTTTCGCCTCAGTTGTTGGAGCTTCTACCAATTCTTGTGTTAAATAAACCACACTTAAAGAGGCTCCCAACCCTTGGGCTAACAATGCAATTTGTTCTCGGCATAAAGCCACAAAATCTGAACTAGCAGACATTAACATTTTTCATTTCTTGCTTAGGATCACAGGTTTTGAGGGAATTTTCAAGAATCAGCTTGATTCTAACTCTGTTTTCATCAAGCTTCACTAAAGCTGTTTAAATAATGGTATAGATAAAGAAATCCTGTACTTTACTAGTTTTGTGATTTATTTGTCTTCAAAAAAATTATTTTTGTTGTATCAAAAGTTTATAAACTATTGATTTTTTGAACTAGAACTTTTATAATTACGACGGATTTTGTAGCTATCACTACAATCTAATAGCTTGAAAGAGGAGGAAAATAGGTTGGCAAGGAGACGGAAAAGGAAGAGTCGTCGTCGCCAGGAAGGACGGCGGATTTTAGAGCATGTGCCTCAATATAGCATCGAAAGCGGCGAAGAAAAACCTGTGACAGCAGCAAGAAAATTCATTCAAGCTGAAGGGATCTTGCCACCAGCTCTGCTACTCGTAAAGCGAAATGAACACACAACAGACAGATATTTCTGGGCAGAAAAGGGTCTGTTTGGCGCTCAATACGTAGAAGAAAACCATTTCTTGTTCCCCAGCCTACGAACATTAGAAGCTCCGGCTGGTTCAGAAACTGTGGCATTAGCTGCTCGCTGAACTTTAAGTGGTTATCTTACGTGCTGAATGTGTTCTGAATATTCATTTAACTGGCAAAGTTGATCAGTTTATGCAAAATTTTCAATTTTTTTTAAATTTGGGTCTGATTTGCCAGTAGAGGGTAAAGGGTAGGGTAGTCCAGGCGGTTGGACAAACAACTCTCATCAAGCCGTATAGGTTTGTGTGAGTTGAATTATCAATGTAATATTCATCAGGGAGTTAGAAAGAGTGATACAGAGCGTTCAAAAGTGAGAGTCGCAATGCGCTTTCCTTTTGCAGGCTAGGTTACAAGATACCTTTTTCTCTACAGCAGTTCGTTATAGAGAAAATTTACATCACAACAATCCTCTTTCCTACTCCCTATTGTTTATTTCCTCTCGCTCATCACTAGAGGAAATGTAAAAAAACTCAAATTTAATCACTCAGCTTTAAGTTGAGTGCTTTCTGTAACTCAATCAGTTCATCTCGATGGGCAGTTACAGTAATCTTACTGGGGGAGCTTGGTTCGCCTTGATTAGCTTTTTGCAGATGAAGCAACACCTTCTCAGTTCTTCCTGCTTTTTTCCAATAGAACACGCCACTCAACGGTGATAACAGCACTATTCCTAGAAAATAACTGCTGATGTTAGGAAACAGCAGTGATAAAACAAAGGATAAACAAATTAAACCTACTGTTGCCAGTAGCGTCAAAAAAATTGCTAAAAATAAGCTGGGTTGGACAAAACCCTCAAAAATAACTTGATTTTTATCTCGGTCTACCGCTGCCACTCGGTAAGACCGCGAACGGAAATAATCCTGTAATTGAGGCATTAATACAGCTTCGTCTTGCTCAGATACCAGTTGTGCAGTTTTTGTCCGGTCTTTAGTTGCAGCACGAATAAAGAAAAATAGCCCAACTGATAACAATAAGGTGAGCAGCAACGTAGATGGCAGAATAGCAGTATCCATAACTGATTGTTACTGTGTGAATGGAGGAGATTTATTCATTATTAATTATTAGTTAATTTGTCCTCCCGTTAATGTACTCTTGCCAAAGACGCGTTAAATCCTGCGCTTGAACTTGCCATTCTGGAGAAACTTGGTACATTCGCCTAGGTCTTCCTCGTCCTTCGAGTTTCTTCCAATACCCATTAATAGCCCTTTCGTCTTCTAGAAACTTAATCGCACTATACAGTACGGTATCTGAAAGCCGATAGGTTGGATATTCAGTTTCTAAACGTTGAATTAACTCGGTTCCGTAGGATTCACCTTGCCGTAAAACAGACAGTATGTAACAAATAGCTAGTTCCTGACAGAGGTAAGTTGGCGGAGGATTTTCAAAGAATTGATATATATCCTCAAGTTTCATGGTTGGTGAATGGCTAAAAAAATGCCTTAGGGTGGGATTTATAATCCTTGTGTTCAGTATGCACTATTACTTACGTAATAAAAAATACAGATACACTGAGGCAGGATGGTCAAAGCGTCAACGTAAAAATGCCAAACAAATATGCCCCACGCAGATAAAGTCATGGGATACAAGCGAAATTCTAAGGAGCGTAAGACTTACCCTCCTATTTAAGCTCTAGGCAGTGTGGTGAGGAGCAATAAAGACAGAGGCATAGCCCCTGTATCGGTGTCAAATGATGCCGAGCCGATTAGAACTGCATAAGCATAAAATGCCATCGAAGAAATTTTACAAGTAAAATGCCATTTTGTCTGTAAAGCTTATTAAACACTTTGTTTCTCAGTTCTACTTGAGATACTCATAGGTCATCTGGTAAGTGTGATAGTAAATCTAGCAAGCACCTAGCTCATTGGTGATTAGTATGTCACAAAATTCCGATGCTCCATCATCTTCTGCTACTCTTCGGGCGATCGCCCAAACATTCCGGCTCACAGGTTGGATTAGCTTTTGGATTCAGTTAGTATTAGGTGTGGTTTCCAGCATAATTGTCCTGCTATTTGCGATTTTTTCCCAAAGAGCAGGTAGCCCTAGTAATAATCCGGGAACTGGCTTTGGGGTCTTTTTAGCGGTTTGTGGATTAATTATTTTGGGTGCGGGTATCTATTTAGCTTTCCGTTACACCAGAATTGGTAGACAACTGCAATCTTCCAACCCTAGCAACCGCCCCCGTAAAAGCGAAACCTTACAGGTATTACGTTTAGGCCTGTGGATCAATTTAATTGGCACATTAGTCACACTTTTAGGGGCGCAGGCGATCGTTGGTACACTCGTTGCCAGGTCAATATCTCCCCAAGCCATCACTACGCAATTTTTTGACCCAACTCGGATTATTAGCGGTCTTGATATGCTTGTAGTTCAGGCAAACACTAATACTGTTTCAGCCCACTTTGCTGGATTGGTTGGGTCACTTTGGCTAATGAATCGTATCAACCGCCAATAATATCCTAGGCTAATTTCATCTTTTCCTAACGGTAAGCAAAAGTTGATCTTTAACTTTTCCGAAACCCACTTACACAGACTTGTAAGAAACAAATATAGTTGTTAAAAAAACTTCCTACTAATAAGTAGTGTTAAAGCTTACCAAAGGTGAAATTTATCTTTTGAGGATCTCATATCATGGCAGATTCATCTAATACAAGCAGAAATCAACTAAGACAAAATTTTGATCAAAATGCTTGGAGATTTGGTGTACAAGTAGTCTTTAGTGCTGTTGTATTAGGGCTATGTATTGTGCAGTTGGTTTCCAAACCAAGTAACGATCAAAATACTGCACTTTACTGGGGCGGGGTGACTAGCGTATTAGCATATTGGTTGCCTTCTCCAGGACAAAATAGGGAAGACAAAGAGCCAATGACAATTAATACCAGAACATTTACCGCTACTGAAACTAATGGACAAGGCCAAAACGATCACATCTTGGCTCAAAGTAATTCCACAACAGTGACAACAGACGCTCAAAACTAATGAATAGTCTATAAATTAAGAATTCAGAATCAATTAGTTATTCTGGGATTCAGACACACCACCAATTTTAGACAACTAAATCGAATATGTAGTGTTGTGTCTTAAACCCATTTATTTGTCAGCTAGTTCAGACTTCAATTCCTACTAAATTCTGACTGATAAACTTAAGAAATATAGTCTTCATCTTCAGAATTGCTATCCCAATTAGAAGCATGATTAGAACGGTAAGCTTCGGCTTTAGTGCGGCGATTTTCCTGCCTGATGGCTTCTCGTTCTCGTAATGTTAGCTGTTGCTTGTCATTAATGGGCAACCGTTCTACTGTACGTTTAGATGATTTTTGACGAGTAAATGTCTTCCAAGCAGTTTTCATCCCAACAACTAAGCTACGAGTACCGACTTGAAGATTTTGGGCTTGTTTTTTTGCACCATCAATACCTTGGTCAACTTGTTTAACGACTTGACCAGCGCTTTTGACACCTTCACTAACATCATTGGTTAAGTCAGTGATTTCGATACCAGTGGTGCGGATGGAAGTTAAAGTAGGTGGTAACTCCCGCGAAAGGGTGTCAAAAAACTTTTCCGCACTGCGGGCGGCGCGTGCTACTTCTTGTAAAGCGGGTATAGCCGCCACTAAAACAGCAGTTAGACTAGCGGCGACTAAGAGTAGGGACAGTCCCAACCAAAATATGGGGTCAATCACGGTTATGCTATCTACGAGCGTTCCAAAGGCTGGGGAAGCGAATCTGAGTCTTCTTCAGTTGTTTGCCGATGCAAGACTTGACTTTCGCGCTGACTAGCATCTATACCAGCGGCGATCGCTTCCTTTAGTCTATCTAAAGTTTCATCCCAGTTACGTAATGCGTTGGCAGAAAGACGATCTGCCTGAATTTGCACACTTGTTGATAAATCTTCTGCTAATTCTGGGATGGCATCAGCAGATTTTTTCAAAAGTTTACGCGTTTCGCGTCCTGTGCGAGGAGCAATTAGCAAACCAGTTAAAGCACCGATAGTTGCTCCTAGCATCATACCGCCAATAAAGACTCCAGAACGGTTATTAGACATTTGAATTGTTTCTCTCCTTACACCCATTTTAGGTGGGTTGTTTCCCCTTGTATAACCAGAATGATTTTATCGAGTTAATTTATCGTGACAATTTATCAACTAGAAATGTTGCTATTGTTTATTCCAGTTTTGGTGACTGTTTTTCTTAGCCAGAAAGAATTGGATTGACGAATATAGCGTTTACCTAGTCGCTGTCCTAAAAGTAGCAGACTCACAATTTGGCGCACTTGCTGAATTTTAAATTGTAGAGATTGGTTATTTAGGCGGAGGTTGCGGAGACTTTGCTGGCTAATATCAAGATTTTGGGGTGTTTGAGACAGCAGAGTCTGGCTACATTTTTCATAGAAAGTTAACCTATCGGTTATGAATGCTATTCGTTGCTTCAGTTTCCAGATTTGCCAAGCTATGTAGAACAGCAGTAGGGAAATAAGGATGTTAATAATGACAACTAATGTAACCATTGTTTGATTTATGTGAGTTAGATGATTTGCGATCGCCTGACACTACACTTGGGAAAGATGCGATCGCTGATAATAAAATTAATCTGATTGGCAAAATCCCGATGGAACCTCTCACCCTCAACATACCACCAGCCGTAGGTTTGACAGACGAGCAGTTTTATCAAATATGCCTAGCCAATGATGAATGGCGTATCGAACTCACCGCCGAAGGAGAATTGATAATTATGCCCCCAACTGGCGGCGAAAGTGGCATCCAAAATTCTGAACTCACAACCGAATTGACCTTATGGAATCGTCAAGCCAAGTTAGGAAAAGTTTTTGATTCCTCCACGGAATTTCGCTTACCAAATGGTGCTTATCGTTCACCGGATGTTTCTTGGGTGAAGCAAGAACGCTGGGATGTACTAACCTCTGACCAACGGCGACGCTTTCCACCAATCTGCCCTGATTTTGTAATTGAATTACGCTCTCAAACTGATTCTCTCAAAAAACTGCGGGCGAAAATGCAAGAATATCAAGATAATGGTGCAAATTTGGGTTGGTTGATTGACCCTATTACACCTTTAGTAGAAATTTATCGTCCTGGTGTTGAAGTTGAAGTGATTAATTTTGCTGTTGAACAAGCACCTACGTTGTCTGGTGAAGATGTATTACCAGGATTTATCTTATCTTTAACTACAATACTTAATCCTTGAGATGCGAGAACATATTCGATTCCCCATAACGAGGAGGAATTTAATTTGACAGGTTGCAGGTGTTCAGATACCCGACTTTTTGAAAAAGTCGGGTATCTATGAGCTGAGATAGTTGGTGTGGCGGACTACTAAAATCGGAATGTAGTCCGAATGATGCCAGTGTAAATTGTATCGTTGTTGCTGTTATGTTCGGGGTTAAAAATTACCAGCAGTCCGGGTGTAATGGAGATATTGTCATTAACTTGGTAGCGATACAATGCTTCTAAACGGTAGGAGGTATCAGAGTCTTCTCGACGGGCGCTAGTAGCAGTCCGCACATTTTCACCAAAGTCATTCTCTGTAACTTTTGGCGGTTGACCGAAGATAATCCCACCTAAGTTACCTTTTTTACCCAAGTCTGGGAAAGCAAAAGTCACTGCCCAATTCCAGATATCGGCTTTATCGCCACGATTGACATTAGGTAAAAATGTAGTTTCAGCGATCGCTTGAGTATACCCCACCCAACCAGACAAGACAAATTTTGAGTTGACACGATAGCTGGTTTGAAAACTATAGTAATTGGCAGAAGTGGCGATTCCACGGGGATTTGTGGCTGTACTTCCAGGGCCTGCGCCAAAGGGTTGATCTGCAAAAGCACCACCATACAACCCGGAAACTGCGACATCATTATTAGAACCACTAAAGTAGGAATGGGCGTAGGTAAATCCTAATGCCAGGTTTTTGTTTGGTTGAAATGCTAATTGTGCTAATGCGCCATAACTACCATCAAATAAACCTCTTCCCTCTGTTGGATCATTGGCTCTTCTGGCAAGATAACCACCAGAGAAAGTAATCTGGTCGCTGAGTTTGTAGTTAACACTCACGCCTGTACCAAAATTAACCCCAGAACCACTGTTACTGGCGCGGTAAATCGGAGAAAAACGACTGGCGCGAGAAATAGAACCCAAGGGAATTGATGCTAACAAGGGGTTAAAGTTGTTGAAGTTGTCGTAAAATTCCCCCCCAATCGCATCAACAATAACGTTGAGTTTCTCACCTACGGGAAAGCGATACAATAATTTCCCAATCAAAAATTCATTATTTGTATCTCCATCCCAAGAAAGGCGGGTCATGTTTGTACCCGTAACGGCATTGTTAAAAAATACGGTGTTATTTGCTTCTAAACGGGTTAACAGTTGGTCTTTACCTGTGAAGCTGGTAACTAAGTTAAGGCGGATGCGATCGCTAAATATTGTATTATCTTGCAACCGCCGACCTCCAGAGGCTGCATATTCAGCTGCTCTCGTACTCACTCCACTTTCAATTCTGCGCCAACGGTCAGAGTCTATGGCTCTATCTTCACCAAACACCCCTCCCACACTAAAAATTACTTCTCCATTGAATTTAGTGGTGGTGGAAAATTGCTGACTTTCTAAAATAGCGGTGCGATTTTCTAAGGCATCAACTCTGCCTCTCACTTCTGTCAAAGTCTCAGCAAAATCTTTTTGTAGTTTTTGTAAAGTTGCTAAGTCTTCTTTAGTTACTAAGTCTGCTGTACTACTGGCAATCAATTCATTAACTCGATTCAAACAAGCATTCAAACCTGCGGCAAATTCATAACGAGTCAGGGCGCGATTGCCGCGATAGGTGCTATTTGGGTAGCCTGCAATACAACCATAACGTTCAACTAATGATTGCAATGCCTGGAATGCCCAATCTGTAGGTTGCACATCTGTCAGTTGCGATACGGATGTTACTTGACCTTGAATCTCGTTTTCCGAGTCTGCACTATTGGTCTCAGAAATTACATTGCTTTGGATTGTCGGATTGGCAGATACAGTTGTTGCCGCGATCGCATTCAACCCTATAACTATTGATGCTATCCCCAATGAATTACGCAGAGTATCAGACATTTATTTAGACTTACAGTAATGTTACTAAAGGTTTTTAGTAACATTACTGTAAGTCTAAATACTATAGCTTATAGTATCATTTTATACAATAAAGTTGATTATTTTTGATTGAATAAAAATAGTTTAAAAGCCCATAAGCATTTCCTTGGTAAGTTTTTGAGTGTATCAAGACAAATACATTCGGCCAATAATACTAATTACAAAAACGCATTATTTTTATGTATTTTTTACAAAATAGACTTTTTTACGTATCAAAACATGGCGAAATTTCTTGTTTCTACTGTATTTCTGTAGTGGTATCCTCAGCAATGAGTGCTACATCTCTAATTTTCTAAATCAGGAGATATGAAAGATGTCCGTTAGCAATTCACCAACCCAACTCAAACGCGAGTTAGGCGTTTTTGGTGCAACTCTGATGGGGCTGGGTTCGATTGTCGGAACGGGTGTATTTGTCAGTATTGGAATTGCGGTGGGGATAGCTGGGCCAGCAGTAATTCTCGCGGTGGTAATTGGGGCAATTGTGGCTACTTGTAATGGTCTCAACAGCGCCCAGTTAGCTGCTAATCATGCAGTGAGTGGTGGTACTTATGAATATGGTTACAAGTACCTGACTCCGGCTTTTGGTTTTACCGCAGGTTGGATGTTTTTAGTCGCGAAGACTGCTTCTGCTGCTACCGCCGCTTTAGGTTTCGCTGGTTATTTCCTGAATATTTTAGGGTGGAATAACAGTTGGCTTGTACCTGTGGCTGTGTTAGCAGTAGTTGTGATCACAGGAATTGTATTAAGCGGAATTCGACGGTCTAATACTGCCAATACGGTAATTGTTTCAGTAACATTGGTGTCATTAGGTTTATTTGTACTGGTTTGTCTACCTCGTGCAGCAACAGTGGGTATGGCAAACTTGACACCCTTTTTCACTAGTTCTCCAGGGGCGATACTTCACGCCAGCGCGTTGATGTTTGTGGCTTACACTGGTTACGGGCGTATTGCCACAATGGGAGAAGAAGCCCATTCTCCGAGGGAAACAATTCCCAAAGCGATGATTCTCTGTTTGCTGCTGACAATGCTGTTATATATAGTTGTTGCAACTGTTGGTATTGGGGCTGTAGGCGCAGATTTTTTAAGTGATGCTACAGGACAAAGCAACGCAGCACCTTTAGAAGTTGTCGCCCGTAATGTGGCGGGTTCTGGTGTGGCTTTGGTATTGGCGGTTGGTGCAATGACCGCAATGTTAGGTGTGCTGTTGAACTTGATTTTAGGCTTGTCGCGCGTTTTATTAGCGATGGGTCGCCGTGCCGATGCGCCCAAATTTTTAGCTAGACTCAACCGCGAACAGAATTCCCCATACTGGGCTGTGATTGTGGTGGGAATTGCGATCGCGCTTTTAGTATTTTTAGGTAATGTCAAAACTACTTGGTCGTTTAGCGCCTTTAGTGTTTTAACTTATTACGCAATTACCAACTTAGCTTCTCTCAAACTGACTGCATCAGAGAGATTATATCCAGTATGGGTAGGCTGGATGGGTCTGTTATCTTGTTTATTTCTAGCTTTTTGGGTAGACTCAGCTATCTGGCAAGTTGGTTTAGGGTTAATTGTGGCTGGATTAATTTGGCACAAAATCCGACGTAGAGTAGATGAGAGGTGAGAGGTTACGGGTTATAGGCTTGGGTCGTAAGCGTCAGCCGAACACAGTTTACAAGCAACAGTTTATACTCAATGGTTTAGTAGGGTTTCTATACCAAACCAGCTTGAAAAATCTGATTTGGGGTGAGATTCAATTCAGGAAAACTTTGGGAGATAATGCGTTCTCTATCTCGAAACTTAGTGTTTTGATATTCTCGAAGTAAAGCTTCTGCCCCTTTTTTCTTTTGATTTCGATACCGAATCAAAGTGTTAACAAAAACATTACGCAAAAAACTATCTTCAGCAACAGATCCAACACAAGTTGTAAGACTAAGTTCAATATTGGAACTTGTGACTTTATTTTCTGATTCTAAATAAAGTAAAGATTGAATATCTCCAAACCGCTCCTTGAATATCTCTTGTGCTTGTTGAAGTTTTTCTGATCTTTGTAATGAGCTTAAATTTGTAAAATGAGCGGTATTAGCCATTTCTACTGCTGAGGGGTTGATTTCAGCTGCATAACAAGCTAGTTTTTTTCTGGCAGATTCAAATAGCGTTGTTCCACTTCCAGCAAAGGGATCTAATATTACACTGTCAGTGTGTGCGTATGCGTTGAGAAGAACTTCAACAAGCTGCGGCGAAAATTGCCCTCGCCAGGAGAAGAAGCTTGTTCTAGTTTTGCTATCAAGATCTAAATCTTCTTGTTTAATTATTTGCTTGCCAGTTGCAACTAAAATTTCGTCAGGGACAACACTCATAGCCAAATTCCTCTAAGAGAATTAGTTTTAAATGCAGTGCGATCGCATCTCTTGTCAGTTAAGACTTCATAGACGCTTACAGCAATCTTTTCAGCAAAATAACCCAAGTAATAATTAGAGCAGCGATCGCATCTTAGTAACAAAACTACCAAGGCACAGGCTCACCCAAATGGAAAAAGCCTCCACTTGGCCCATCATCAGGCAGAGTTGCTAACTGAACACCCGTTTTTGCGCCTTCAGTAATGTCCATCATTGCACCTTCACCACCTAATTCTGTTTTTACCCAACCGGGATGGGCGCTGTTGACCTTGACTGGTGTATTGCGTAGTTCATGCGCTAAGTGAACGGTGAAAGAATTGACAGATGCTTTGGAAGCATTATAAGCAAAGGGTTTGGCATCATAAATAAACGAGTTTGGGTCGGCGTGAAGTGTAAGTGAAGCTTCAATGCTGGCCATATTGACAATCCGACCGCTTGGGCTTTTTGAAATCAAAGGTAATAACGCTTGAGTCACTTCGACTAAGGCAAAAAAGTTAGTCTCGAAGGTCTTGCGGATAATGTCTAAAGAAACGGAACTCGCGTTGCTGACTATCCATTCACCATCCAACATTACCCCTGCATTGTTGATGAGAACATCAAGTTTGCCAAATCGGTCGCTAATTTCTTGAACGGCGGTCTGAATTTGGCTACTGTTGTTAACATCAAGTGCGATCGCTTCAGCCAATAATCCTTCATTTTGGAGAGTTGTTGCTGCTGTTTGCGCCGCTTGGAGATTACGACCTGCGATCAAAACTGTTAATCCATGCTGGGCAAGTTGGCGACTCATTTCAAATCCCAGACCTTTGTTTGCGCCAGTAATCAATGCAATCTTGCCATTCGATTCTTTGTTAACCATAGATTCCTCGTTTCAGGCAGATACTTACATCGGTCAGAGCGACTATACCATGAGATTAAAATGCCTAAATCTAGACAATTGGCTAGTTTTAATGCTTGTAAACTTAAAGTTCAAATTTATGAAAAATCTTACTTATGATAGTTGTTAATTTCAGAAAAACATGGATTATCTGCAAATTCACACAAAAATCCAAAACCGCTTATCATGGGTGAGATTATCATTCAGACGAGAACAGAGGTTTTGGTGATATGGTGGCTGATGTAATGACAAATTCAGTTCCCGTGACTGTTTTAACTGGCTACTTGGGAGCAGGTAAAACAACTTTACTCAATCACATTCTCACTTACGAACACGGCAAAAAAGTTGCAGTGATTGTGAATGAATTTGGGGAAGTAGGCATTGATAATCAATTAGTTATTGATGCCGATGAAGAAATTTTTGAAATGAATAACGGCTGTATTTGTTGTACAGTCCGCGGCGACTTAATTCGCATCATCGGTAATTTGATGAAGCGACGTGATAAGTTTGACCATTTAGTAATTGAAACTACGGGTTTAGCTGATCCTGCACCAGTAATTCAGACATTCTTCGTCGATGAAGATATGCAAAATCAACTGTCGCTAGATGCAGTGGTGACGGTGGTCGATGCCAAGCATATTTGGCAACACTGGGAAGCAGATGAAGCCCAAGAACAAATTGCGTTTGCCGACGTTATTTTACTTAATAAAACTGATTTAGTTGCACCAGAAGAACTAGCAGAATTAGAAAAGCGGATTCGGGGAATGAATGCGATCGCCAAAATTTATCGCACCCGTAACTCAGAATTATCAATGGATGCGTTATTGGGTGTGCAAGCCTTCGACCTTAACCGCGCTTTAGAAATTGATCCCAATTTCTTAGGCGAAGATGCTCACGTACATGATGAAAGCGTTTATTCTGTGGCTTTAGTCGCCCAAGGAGCGCTGGATGGGGAAAAATTACATGCTTGGATGAGTGAATTATTGCGTACTCAAGGCACCGATATTTTTCGGATGAAAGGGATTTTAAATATTGCTGGAGAAGACAATCGCTTTGTTTTTCAAGGGGTACACATGATATTTGATGGTAGACCAGATCGCCCTTGGAAACCAAGCGAAACCCGCAAAAACGAATTAGTTTTTATCGGGCGGAATTTAGATGAAGCCAAACTCAAGCAAGATTTTTTGGCCTGTCTGGCGTAAAAAGTGCAGAGTCACCGAAGTTTGCTCAACGCGGGGAACCCGCGCACGCAACTTCTCGCTGAGTGGGGAGTACTTAAATACTTTCTCTGCTTCTCTGCACTCTGCACTCACACCCTTGTTTTAATGTTTATCTGACAAGATTGGTTCTGTTGCAACATTACCTAAACGGATGCTGGCTAACAAATTTTGCCATTGTGTTTTCAGGGCTGGATCTTGAGGATGTTCTTGTCTGAGTTTTGCTAGTGTTGTGATTGCTTCGTGCCAAATACCATTTTGGGCATAGATGGCAAACTGTTGTAAAGGTGTAGCTGTTTGTAGTTCTTGGGTAATTTCTCGACTGAGTTTAACTCGTTGGATTACTCCTTCAACGTAAATAGGAGGTGAGTCTTCTTGTGTCTCGCAAGCAAAAGTCAAAAACCAACGGTATTGTTGATTAACAGCTAACCCAGGAGTATTAGCAGGTAGAGAAACACTGATGATTCCTGGATGATTTGGCAAAGCTATAGGTTGTTTATACAAGTCCTTGGATTGTTGATCTTGCAGCACAAACATAGCCGGAAGATTTGCTGTTTGGGAATATGGCACATAGAACCAAAATGTGGGATGTGCTGATGTAGTTAATGACCAAACATTTGTAACTGACGGTGGTTCTTGAGTAAAGGGTACTAAAGCAGTCAAATCTTGTTTGACTTGGGGACAAGAACCGCGTTTTGCGCCACCCAAAACTCTACCCCCAGGCGGTGGATCTGCGGGTGGTTTAGGTGGATTGAAATTCACTTGTTGAGATAAAGTTTTCAGATTATGACTAGCCATTGGTATTGGTGTTGCTAGTACCAGGGTTTGACTAGTTAAAAAACCTAAGTAGCTTAGAGTTAATCCGAATAATAGTCTCATCAGTTGTAAACTCCAGTTGTGTGTGGCTGAAACAGTTAATTTTATCTGCTTAAACTGATGTTTCTGACAATTAATTATTTATGGTTCAATTTTTGCCAAAAGTCTGATGTGCAGTTTTGTATAGAAATCGTACTTGCTGTCCCTATTAGCAATAAAGCTGAAGGGACAAAAGGCACCCATATACCGCAGATTAATAGACTAAAACACAATAAATAAAGTATGCCAGAAGTGATACCCAATGCTAATGCCAACAAGGGTAGCCGTCGCCACTGCCAAACTAACAATCCTCCTACCACAGACCAACCCCAAATCCACAATATTTCCCACCCAAAAGGCCAAACTGTCAGCAAAGGTCGTTTATCCAAAACGGCACTAATAATTTGGCTGATCATTTGTGCTTGTACCATGACTCCTGGCATTTGCACTTCTAATCTGCTACCGAATGGTGTCGCCCAGTAGTCAGGAAAATCACCTCTAGCTGTCACCCCAATCAAAATAATCCGGTCTTTGATGGCATTAGGGTTCATCGGACTAGATAAAATTTGGGTGAGTGTGACTGTTTCTGCAATCTTCTGAGAAGCGCGGTAGTTGAGTAAGGTTTGCCCGCTATTGGCATCAATGCCTTGATAACCGCCACTGCGAGATGATAGCCGAGGAAAAACAGTCTTACCTAACTGTAAATTCCCTTGGGGGGTAAATTTTGGTGAAATTCCCAAGGGTAAAAGATAACGAAAGGCTAATTGTGTACTAAAAGCATAGTCAGCGGAACATAAAGATGCTGTTTCTGGGGTGAAAAACATCAGATGACGACGCACAACTCCATCAGTATCGTGAAGGAAGTCGCTGAAACCTTGCCGTTCTTTGGGAATTTCTGGTGGTGGTTCAATGCCTTTGGTCATGACTGTTGAATCACTACCTTTACACACACCTATCAAATTATCAGTTTTTTGCAGCCTTTTAGCCAAGTCTGGCAGTTCGGCAGAAAAATCACGATAAATATCTAAACCGATCGCTCGCGGTTTGTATTCTTGTAATTTTATCAGTAAGGCATTGAGTGATTTATCAGACAGAGAAGTTCCTTTTAAAACTTCACCGTTACGGCGTTGGTGAACTAAATCAGCATCATCAATGGTGATAATTAATAGTCGTTGATCAGGGCCTTCATCAAGACGCGATCGCATCATAGAGTCGAATGCTTGCAGTTCTGCACCTTGGAAGACTCCCAAAAACCGCAGTCCCAAAATTACACCTGTCATCGCCAAACTCGAAAATAAACCTAATTTCCATTTCAATTTGGGGTGTGCGGGTAAAATCTCAACGGCTGGCGTAAGGGGAGGTGTGAGTTCTTGCCAATTCAGGGGTATCTGGGCTAGATTTTGGCAAATTACTGGTAGCCATGTCGCACAGGGAAATTTATCTTCTAAACCTTGTAAGCGTTCCCGTGCTTGGCGGACTGCTTGATATAAAGTTTCTCCCTCAGCATAACTAGTTAAAAAATATTTTAAAAATTCTTGGGCTACCTGGTCGGGTACAGGTTCGCGCATAATTACCATTTGGGGAATCTGGAGATCGGCTAATTCTCGCGCGAGTCCCAAACCATCACAGGAGTTAAAAATTGCCAGATGCAAACCGCGTTCAATGGCTTGCTTGAGGGCATATCTTAACTCGCTCATACTGAGGCTATCAGTTTTGTTTAAATAAATCCGCCCGGTGACATCATTTTCCTGACTGGAACTGTGTCCAGCAAAAAATAAAATATCCCAATTTTCTCCCCATAGATAATCGGTTAATTGTTGACGCTGTGGTTCTACTAAAAAGGTGAGTTCGGCATTCTTACACTGTTGCAAAATAGCTAAATCAGCCTGGGTGTCAATTCCTTGACTATCACCAACAACGGCTAAAATTTTGACTTTTGAGTTGTGGGTACGAGGCTGAAATATGTGTTCATAGGTGTGTGAGGCGATCGCAATTTCTGCTTTGGGATAGCGATCGAGTAATTCCCACAGATGCCAAGGTAATCTCTGCAATTGACTATTATCTGTTTGCAAAATTACTCTTACTTCATCTGTTGGTAGTAGTTTCTCTAACCATTTTTCTCTTAAAGGGCGAAACTCTTCGGTGCGTAACCAAGTATTAAAACGTGCCTGTAAAACGTGTGCTAAATCTTGACAACTTTGGGTGATGGAAACATTCGTGACTTGAATTTTCTCAGCATCCAACCGATAACTATTACCAATTTGGCGATAACTTGATTGCCAGCGGGTGTAGTAAAGCGGCATTTCTGGGCATGGTGGTAATCTACCAGTGATTTCTGTTGTTGGGCGATCGCTTTCTTCACCAATCTGAAGTGTAACAGCAAACCCTTGGTTGAAACTAGCGTCTCCGAATTTCAAAACCACTAACTTAGCCATGACCGACAAAAAATTTTAGATTTGAGATTTTGAATCTTGGATGGATTTTTATAGATAACACCAGAGTCAGACATCAAGGCTTTTGATTTCTGTTTTCTGCCTGGTTGGTGAGCGATTTTCAAATAATAAAATGTTCTCTAATACTCATATCATCTAAAGAAATTGCCACAATAAATTTTTCTTGGATTTCACCTCGAAATTGCAATTGAATGTAATTATCTGCACTTCTGGCTTGGGCTTCCAAAAATATCTCACCTGACTCATCCAATACTGTGAGTTTGACTCCTTCTGGTAAATATACTTGATTACCTGTGGGGTGTAATTGCAAACGAATACTAGTTTTCATCTCTGGTTCTGGGCTGATTTCCACAATTAGCATCAAGGGTTGATTAGCTATTTGGATACCCAAATCAATCAGTTTTGCTCGTTTGGTAGGTACTGGCGGCTGATGAGTTGATGATTCTTCCGTAGTTACACTACCACGAAAAGCATAATTAGGTTTAGATTCTAACAATTCTCGTAAGGATTCCACTGTTTGCCAAGCAGCATCCACTTGACCGACTAACCATTGGCTTAAATTTACTAGCGTTTGAACTGGAGAAGTTTTTAAATGTGCAATACGGTCAATTAATTTTTCTAGAGGTTGCAGTTGATGCAAAGGTAGAAATTCACTATTTACACTCTGAATAAAACCTAATAAATTTGCTTCTTGCAATGATTCATCTACTTGTACTACCACATAACCTACTCGGTCTTCCCAAGTTTCTGGGGGCATTAAACATGTCTGTTCGTCTAGTTTTATCGGGCGACACTCCAGACGACCAATTGAGGTAATTTCTAGGTCGGCTACGTTGCTACACAACTGCATAACTGGGTTCCAACTATCGCCAACACTAAGGTTAGTGGGAATTTCCATCATTTGTAAATAGTCATTTACCACCCATATAGCTAATGTATTTAATCGCACTTGTTCTGCTTTGACGGGGTTAGGTTGTTGATTGGCAAATTGTTGGGCAAATTTACAAGCTGCTTGAGTAATGGGTAATTTGATACCTAAATCATCTACTCTATGGGTGGTTTGAGCCATAATTTCCTACCTAGTGTTCAGGACGATGTTGTAATATCTATCGCCCACATTCAATAAATTTATGCCACAAAATCAGAAAATTAAAGAAATTTATGCACATTAGAAATTTATGCACGTTTTTGTGCTGTGAGAGATTTGGAATATTAAAACGCAGAAGATAGGCAGAATTTTTATGAAACGGTTGCTTTTTATTACAGAAAGATTTGCCCCAGATTTGGGGGGTTTGGCGCGGAGTGGGACACGGCTAGTAGCTACACTTTGTCAGTTGGGTATAGAAGTTGATGTGGTGACATGGAGTCGTTATCTACAACCAGGGGAAGTTTTACCACCGGAAACTGTAGATACTAAGTTGCATGTTTATCGAATTGGGCTATACCGTCACTGGGATATGACTATGCCCCATACTTTGAATGTACTGGAATGGTTGCACTCTTCTCATCAGTATGATGGAGTATGGGGACATTATTTGTTTCCTAGCGGTTTTTTGGCTACTTGGTTTGCGGGACTGCAAGGAATAGCCAGCACTGTCAGCGCCCGTGGTAATGATATTGATAAAGAAATGTTTCCCCCTGGAGATTTTTCCCGCCTGCAATGGACGCTACAACACACTCAGGTAATTACGGCTGTGAGTGCTGATATGGCTGGCAAAATTAGGTTATTGAGTGGTAGAGATGATGTATTGGTATTGAAAAACGCGGTAGACACAGAAATTTTTGCGCCTCAGCAGGTGATAGGTGAAATTAGCAGGGAATCTTTAGGAATTGCGCCAGAGGAGGTAGTACTGGGGTTTTGTGGAGAATTACGGGAGAAGAAAGGACAGCAGTTTTTGTTGAATGCTTTGACAACAGTCAGAAATCAGCGTCCTGCTTGTTTATTGATTATCGGTGAAGTGCGGGCTAACCAGGAATCTGTATTGCAAGTTTATGCTACACAGCAGCCAGAAAATGCCCAACGGATTATTGTGACGGGACATTTACCTGATACTCCAGCAGTTGCGGCACATTTGCGGTTGTGTGATGTTTATCTTCAGCCTTCACTGTGGGAGGGAATGCCAAATGCACTATTAGAAGCAATGGCTTGTGGTTGTTGCTGTATTGCTAGTGATGCGGGGGGTATTCCTGAAGTGATTATACATGGTGAGAATGGTTTTATGATGCCGCGATCGCAACTGCATAAGTTAGGTGAAGCAGTCTTAGAATGTTTGGCAATGCCCAGCACAATAAAATCTCAAATTACTCAAGCTGCACGCGATCGCATTCTCCAAGAATATTCTATCACTCAAGAACAGCAGCGACTTCAAGCTGTGATTGAGCGTTTAATGCCTAATTCTGTATAAGCCGCAATTAAGGTTTCACCTGCACGCTTCCAAGTGTAATGTTTTTCTATTCTATTTCTGGCATTGGTCGCTATTTGGCTGATTAATTCTGGTTGATTTTGTAAACGCAACACGGCACCTTTAATAGCTTTAGCTGAACTTGGTTTAACTAACAAAAAATGTACACCATCTTTGCCTAGTTCTCTGACTACTGATAAATCACTAGCAATTACAGGTGTTCCTGTCGCCATCCCTTCTAAAATTTTTAGGGGACAGCAACCTTGAACTAAGTTGCGATCGTTGGATGTTAAAGGTGCCAAAATGGCATCAGCAGTGTGGATATATTTAACTAATTCTTGCTGTGATAGTGGTTCTAATATGTTGAGTTTATTGGCAACTCCTAATTTGACAGCCAGTTGTTTGAAAATTTTGATTTGGTCATTCCTTGCTTGTCCAATTACAGTTAAATAAGCTGGAATATCTCGATTAATTAACCCTAAAGCTTCAATTGCTAAATTTACACCTTGCCACGGTGAAAGTGTACCAAAATAGATGAGTTGTAGAAAATCATTGTGGGATTTTTCTATTTTTTCATAGTAGGTAAACACATCTAAATCCACACCATTAGGAATCACACGAATTTTCTTAACTGGTACACCACGATTTTGTAAATATTGAGAAGTCACCTCGCTAGGTGTGACAATTAAATCTGCGGCTGCTAGACAAATTTGCTCTTGAGTATATAACTTATGTAAAAGTTCTCGATCATCAACAACATTTGGGTAACGATATTTTAACTCTATAGAAGGTAAGCCATTAACTTCAAAAATTAACTTTTGGCAATATTTCTGTTTATTCTGGGCAATAACAAACCCTTCATAAATTGAACGGATATGTATGACTTCAAATTGCTTGTCTTGCAACCATAACCTTAATACATGACGAAAGTGCAAAATTCGCTGAATTAAATTATCACCGCAAGCTGATAACGTTGTTTGCATCACTTGCGGATAAATTTCTTGTTCATTTATACATTCTAATATTGGTGAAACTGTGACTAACTGGATGCCATCAAAGGCTGCTGCCAATGCTCTAGAAAAAGCTGCAATATGAATTGCGGCTCCCTTTGGCGCTGGTACAGTATCAAAGGAGATATATGCTATTTTTGATTTATTCATAAATATATAGATGGCATCTGGGCATTTTTAGTTAACCTTTTAACTATCCGAGAATATAGTAGTGATCCACCTGACAAACACTTAAAACATCAGATATAATCGCTATATTTTGATGCTTGGCTATACTCGCAGTAAATTCCAAATTTATTAAAATATATTTCAATATTTTGAAATTATTTTATATTTTATAATTTTTAACAAAATTTAATTAAATTGGATGGAGTGACAAGAATATGCCTATTGATTTAAAACAATTCCGAGAAAACTTGACTTATAGAGCGCAAGCTCCAGTTACTCAAATCATATCTGACTTGCAAGAAATCGCAGAAATTGATCGCCTAGCAGAACTCAAACAAAAGGAATATGGAAAAAAGGCACTATATTATTTTTTAGGGATAGTTATTGCAATTGTATTGATAATTGTTGTTTCTATCACTCTGACTAATACCCAATTATTGGGCGGTCTAGCTCTTTTATTGATTGTTGCAATTTTGGGTTTGGCGATCGCTTTTATTGTGGCATTGATAACTAGGGCAAAATTTGGCAGAATTAATGTCATCAATTATCGCTATCAAGCAGCACAAAGAATTTTGCAAATGCTGTCTAGAGATATGGACGCTAACACTAATATTAAGTTAAATTTGTCTTTTCAACCAATTCATAAAAATGAATATAAAACAACTACAACACCACATTCTCATAAATCTGGTTGGAAGATAGATAATTATCAACATGAATGGATCAGTATTCAAGGATCATTTTTAGATAAAACTCGCTTTGAATTATCTGCAACGTCTTTATCTAAAAAACAGTATGGCTGGAAGCGCGGTAGTAGTGGAAAAAGCAAATACAAATCAAAAATTAAATCTGGAGGCTTAGATATTCACTTAAATCTTACCTATTCTCAGCGTCGTTATGGAGCAATAAAAATTCTGCAATCTGAAATTGATGGGGCATTAAAATTACCAAAATTATCTAATCTACGAAACTTAAGGTTAACAGATAAATCTATGCAGCTTGCTGTGAGAATTACCCCTAATGTAGCTGATAATCAAGCAGAAATTTATCAAACAGTTACAGCAATGTTTTTAAGTCTTTATCAAGTATTAAATTTAGCTAAATCTTTGTCTAAATAGCTCGACAAAAAAAGACTAAGCGATGCAGAAAATTAGATATACTATTACAAGTTAAATAAATGAAAGACACAGTTTTAAAAGTTATAGTTTTATTTTTTGTGATTACTGCTTTTTTAGGATGTAGCAATACAAATAAAAGTAGTGTAGAACCAAATCAGGTTAAAAGTTCTCCTATTGCTGAAAATACAACTAATGTTGCAACTCCAAGTGAAAAAATTAAGTTTAAAACGGAAGGAGGTACAGATTTATTTTCTCTTAAACAGCAAGCGGATGGAGCTAAGTTAGTTGATGGGAAAGAAAAAGAATTAGTTAGAATTAAAGCCGATAAATCAGGGAAAGTTAAATTTAAGAATGCTGCTGATAAAACTTTGGGTTATGTAGTGACAGCCAAAGGTTACTGGAAGTTAGAAAATCCAGAACAAAATAAAGAGTTATATGTCCTGAGAAAGCAGAATAACGGTGGTTTAAACCTAGAAGATGCTGGTAAAAAAGTTGTTTATCAAATTAAGTCTGACGATAATGGCTGGGAAATCTTAAAACCCAATAACCAGCTAGTTTATCAAGTAAAAGTTAAAGAAGGTAAAACCGCTTTAAAAAATTCATCAGGCAAAACAGTTTTCTATACAAAATCGAGTATTGCACCTATTGCATTTGCTTGCTTTGGTTTTGATGTTCTCAACCGCGAACAGCAGGCGGCTTTGGCTTATGCTTTAAATTTAACAGGAGGACAATAGACTTTGCAAATACACCTAACTTGGAGAGATCCAAATACAGGCGATCGCACAGAACAATTGTTAGCAACACCAGTGGCTATTGGCAGACAGTTTTCCACAATGCCACAACAAATTGATGATCAAAGTGTTTCTATCATTGTCATCGCTGATGACTTAATTGCAGATTATCATGCTTTAATTGATTGGCAAAATCAAGTGTTAACAATTGTTGACCAAAATCCAAATAATGCAATTAAAGTTAACGGTGTGCAGTTAACTAATGGTATTTTGCAAAATGGCGATCGCATTCAAATTGGCAGTTGTGAAATTGTCGTCAACTTTGCCAGTCCCGCCTGGGAATGCGATCGCATGGTAGGCTTTTTGTTTAAACGCCGTTGTGGACGCACCGACAACACAAACTGCCCTGATTGTAATGCGTTTTATGATGATGATTATGCTTATTATCCCGAATATGGTAGTTACCGTTATTGGGGTAGTAGTTATTATCATGACCGCGATAATTATTCCTACGACCCCGAAACAGGTAATGTAGACTTTACCGAAGCTGATGCCGTAAGTTTAGCAAACGAAAGAGATAGTGATTTTGAAACTAATATGGGAGCAAGTTGAGAAACGACAAAACTATAAAGCATAAAGTTAAAAATTGTTTAAAACATCCCGCATCACCATAACAGATGGGATAGTTTCAGACTTCATACTTCACACTTCATACTTGAGACTTGACTAACACTTGGTTAATTTATGCCCTTGGGGGTGGTTGGGGACATCTAAATCGTGCTTTGTCCTTGGGGAGAATTGCAGCCAAAGAAAGAAAAGTTAGAATTATTACTAACAGTCCCTACGCATTACAAATCAATAATGAAGGTTGCACAGTCCATTGGATTCCTGACAAAGCTGGTATTTCTGCAACTTGTCAGCAAGTACGCGAAATTATCCTCAAAACTCGCTACGATCGCTTAATTGTTGATACTTTTCCTAGAGGTTTGGGTGGTGAGTTAGCAGATATATTACCCCAGTTACAACCCATACCCCGGATTTTAATTCATCGAGATATTAACCCAGACTATGTGTCTGCCAAAAATTTGCGGTCTTTTGTCAAAGATAATTATGATGCAGTAATTGTCCCAGGCGAAGGAGAAGATTTACCTTTGGCTGACTTAGCGAATGTCCAGCATACAGCGCCTTGGTTGATTCGGAATGCTGGAGAATTGCCAGATAAAATGAGTGTGCGATCGCGTATCTTAAAAGTTGAGCCAGATATCAAAACTATTCTTGTTTGTGCAGCGGGGAAAGCATCAGAATTATCTTTGTTTACTCAACTTACCCTGCACCTACAGCAACATTTCCCGGAGTGTGCAGTCAGAATTTTAGCAGCTAATTGTCCCCCAAATTTTCCCGAAACTTTATGGGTATCTCACCATCCTGGTATTGAGTGTCTAGCAGCAGCAGATGTTGTAGTTGGGGGTGCAGGATATAACACAGTTTACGAATGTGCCGCAGTAGGTGTACCCTTAGTAGCATTTGCTTTTGATCGCTTGTACGATCGCCAAGCAAAACGAGCTAAAAAAGCTTATAAAGTTATAACTATAGAACAGGCAATAGCTACCGTCAAAACACTTCTAGATAACAATTTGTCTGTACCAAGTTATATTAACGGTGCTGTACAAGCAGTAATCATATCCAAGTTATAAATCACGGTTAATACTGAATTGGATCTCAACTGTTATTTTGAACAATGGCAATGTTCACCTCAAATCGATAAAAATACATTTGCTCAGATTCGCAGGTATTTAGCACTCAATTGCTATAAGTGGGATGCTCAAGTTGGAGATGTTAGTGCATTAGCTACGTTTGCCTTGATGTTACCGCAGCAAATTTGGACGCAATTAGCAGCACTAGCTGAACAGCTAACAACTGAAGCAAACGCTGCGGAATTGGAACTGGTGCAAAATCCAGAACTGATAAAAGAATTAGGCTTACCTCGACAAATCATTCAAGTCATCAGCAATAAATCAGTAAATTTGACCCCAGCCGCGGCGCGTGTTGTGCGATTTGACTTTCATCCTACAGCTAATGGTTGGCAAATCTCCGAAGCTAATTATGATGTACCTGGTAGATACACTGAAGCTGCCAACTTTTCAAAGTTAATGGCGCAACAGTTTCCTGGGACAACATTGGCAGGTGATCCCGCAAGTCAATTAGTTGATGCTTTAACTCAAAAGATGCAGCCAGGTGGACATATTGCTTTGCTATCTGCGGCTGGCTATATGGAAGACCAGCAAATCACCGCCTATCTAGCTGAACTGCTGTATCAACGAGGCTGTATTACCCACTTGGCAAATCCTCACCAAATTCACTGGCAAAATGGAGTCGCTCATCTCAAAACTGAGTGGTATCGTGGTTCCCTAGATGCGGTGATGCGCTTTTACCAAGGGGAATGGTTAATTCAATTAACTCGTAACTGTGATTGGTCTTACTTTTTTCGTGGTAGTCAAACGCCTATTTGTAATCCTGGTTCTGCTTTGCTGATTGAGAGTAAGCGCTTTCCTTTAGTTTGGAAGCGATTAACTTCATCCTTGAACACATGGAAAGCCTTACTCCCGGAAACTCGTGATCCTCGCCAAGTTAATTGGCTGAAAGACCGCAGTTGGTTGCTGAAATCGGCTTTTTGTAATACTGGCGATACAGTTATGATGCCTGGAGTTAGCGATCGCAGCAAATATAAATCTACAGTTTGTCATATTTTGCTTCATCCTCATCAGTGGATTGCTCAACGCTGTTTCCAAACTTTACCCCTGACAACTCCAATAGGCATTATGTATCCTTGCATAGGGGTTTACACAGTTAATGGTAAAGCTGCTGGTATTTACGGCCGCATTGCCCCCAAACCTCTAATTGATTTTGCGGCTATTGATGTTGCCGTACTAATTCAGAAATAAAACTGTATGGATAAGCAAAGTATTTATGACACTTGGGTTCCAATGAATAGCATTTGGTTACCTTGGGTGAAGCCTGTGTTATTTGCTCATTTACCCAGAAGTTTGCCAGCAATTACTCCCTTACCAACACCAGATTTAAGCTGGCTGCCAAATGTTAGAGAAGGTAAAGCGATAGTTGTTGATTTACCTGGAGTAGAGTCAGTATATCTAGGGTTAGCATTGGCAGCCAAAGGATACCGACCTGTACCTCTATTCAATGCTTACCCTTTGCCAACTGCTTTTATTCAAGAACGGAACTTATCTCTTGAAAAAATAAAACAATTTACGCGGGTGGATGTGGAATCGATTTTGGCAGCCTTGTATCAAGGTTGTTCTACCTTACAGCAGCTTAACTTGCCTGACAATGCACCCCCAGCTTTTTTATTAGATACCCATCGTCAAGGTCATTCTTTGGCTTTTCAATTTGTCCCAGAAAATCTATTTGATAACCGCTCTGTGGTTTTTACTACAGATTTCCCTTCAGTAGATTTTTTGACTGCTCAAAGTATTATGAGCATGATTGTTGTTCGGCAACGCGATCGCAAATTTACTAGCGATTTAACTTACATCTTACATACTTGGCAACAAGCCAAGATGCCTTTAGAGTACAAGCGGCTGGCTGATCAATATCCGGCTCAACCGCTGAAAATTTGGGCATTTCCTGGGTTAGGAATTTGGGTTAGACTAATAGCGCATCTAACTTTAATGAGTAATTCTACAGGTGGCTTTGGCGGATTTATACATACTTATTCTAGTGGTTAAGCAAGAATCACCACCGTAATTTCCGTTAAAGATTGCCAGCGTCATGACAAATTTGAGTTATAAGTAACTTTTAAGTTTTACCTATATTGAATCGTGAATCTAACTCGACTGATTCCCATTTTTGATAATTCTGTTACTAGCTGGGCTGTAGAGGCGCGACTGTTGCGCTGGTTAACCTTAATTTGGTTATTTTTTGGGTTAATTGTCCTGTATTCAGCATCTTACCCAGTTGCCGACGCACGGCATGGTGACGGATTATATTACTTCAAACGTCAGATTATCTGGGTGTTAGTTTCACTAATAGCCTTCAACTTTATTGTGAATCTGCCGTTACGCAAAATTTTGCGGGTATCTCATTGGTTTTTAGGACTGTTTTTACTGTTAATTTTCGTTACCCTCGTCCCTGGGTTGGGTAAAAAAGCTTTTGATGCAGCGCGTTGGATAGCCATCGGCCCCATCCCCATTCAACCTTCAGAATTAATTAAACCCTTTTTAGTGTTGCAAAGTGCCAGACTCTTTGGACAGTGGGAACAATTACCTTGGCGAGTGCGCTTGACTTGGATAGGGATTTTTGGTTTAGTCCTCTTAGGAATTCTTGCCCAGCCTAACCTGAGTACAACTGCACTTTGCGGTATGACAATTTGGTTAATTGCCGTAGCCGCTGGACTACCTTATAAATATCTGGGCGGAACAGCAATAGGCGGAGTATTATTAGCTGTACTCAGTATTAGCATCAAAGAATATCAGCGCAAGCGGGTAATGTCTTTTCTCAACCCCTGGGCAGATGCGACGGGCGATGGCTATCAGTTAGTTCAAAGTTTACTGGCTGTTGGTTCTGGTCAAACTTGGGGCGCTGGCTATGGATTTTCGCAGCAAAAACAATTTTTCTTACCCATTCAAGATACCGACTTTATTTTTGCTGTCTTCGCGGAAGAGTTTGGCTTTGTGGGTGGTATTGCACTGCTGCTGATGTTAGCGGTGTTTACCACTTTAGGATTAATTGTGGCGATGAAAGCCAAAAATCCCACTAATCGCTTAGTGGCGATCGGTGTCACAATTGTCATGATTGGACAATCTTTATTACATATCGCCGTTGCGACAGGCGCTTTGCCAACTACAGGCTTACCTTTACCAATGTTTAGTTACGGTGGTAATTCGATGATTGCCAGTTTAGTTGCTGCTGCATTGTTGATTCGAGTAGCCAGAGAAAGTAACGAAGCTGAAGTTGTACCTTTACGCAGAACTCCGTCGCGGCGAAAGTTATATAAAAGATGATAAGTGATAGGTGACAGGTGACAGGTTCTTGTCAAGATTCGCCATCATTATTTATTGAATATCTTAGAGTGGGTGCGATCGCACCCACTTATTTTTTACAAATTTTCTATTTTTAACTGTGTGTCTGTGTTTTGCCATGCGGTGATAAATTCAGTCTGCGTCAATTTGGCTGCATCATCTTTACCTTGGGCTTGTAAACTTGCTTGCAAACCAAATAAAGACCTTCCATTATGGGGATACTTTTCTAAATCAGCACGAAACACTTTTTCGGCTGTAGCATAATCACCCTTAGCTAACAGCACACCCCCTAATGTTTCTCTGGTGGGAAAATACCAATCTGGGGGTTCTACATAATCAAGGGCATCTTCCCCTACTACTGCTTGTTCTAAGTATCTAATTGCCGAGTCGTAGTTATGGTTAGCTTTGGCAATTTTGCCTTCCAGAACTTTTTGCGCGATATAAAGAATACGATTAGCCGGAGTAAACCCAATAGTCACCCCAGGCGGAAGTTTTTGGATTGCAACTTGTAAGGCGCTGCTTTCATCAGCCGCACTTTGCAGATTGCCTGTAGCTGTATGGGCTAAACCTTGGGTAAAATGCCAAAGTGCTGTGGTTGTTGGTAAAGTCGCCTCTGGTGGTGGAGTGTGTAAAATTGCCTCCCAATCATTAAACCTGGCTTGTATCAGCATTTTACTGCCCAAAAATCCCTCGACCATAGGTATATGAGAACCGAGAGAATTGGCGTGGGCAATTAACGTATCAGCAGTTTGGAGTGCATCTTGATATCTACCCGCCATACTACTAGCCACCATGAGAAAATGTACATTGTGGCTAAAGTACATTTGGGCATAAAATCCCTGAATTTTATTTTTACTGATATAGGCAGTATCTTCGGCGATCGCTTGTGCATTTGATCGCATTGCCCCTTGATAATCTCCCACACGAAAATAAATATGGCTAGGCATGTGTACCAAATGTCCAGCGGCGGGAACAAGATTTTCCAAACGTTTCGCACTGGCAAGGGCAAGTTCTGGATGTAGTGAAGCTTCCACCGCATGAATATAGTAATGATTTGCCCCCGGATGATTGGGATTTCGTTGCAAGACCAATTCTAAAACCGCGACAATTTCTTTTGTATCTGCTTGCGGTTGACCATCATGTGTCCAAAGTTGCCACGGATGCAAATCCATCAAACTTTCTGCAAACAGCGTAGCTGCATCCAAATCATCAGGATATTTTTGGGTGAGGTTTGCCATCGCTTGGGCATAGTTCACTTGTAATTGCGGCAAATCTGCATCAGGATTGGCAGCATAACGCTTTGCTAAAGCCGCAATATAATCTTGTTCTAGAACTGGTGCTTTTTCTGCCAGTGTCAAAGCTTGTTGTATTGCGTGATATGCAGTTTGTTCCTTTTCCGTAGTGATAATGGCGTTGATATTCGGCCCTAAAGCCAAAGCAATACCCCAGTAAGCCATCGCCATTTTTGGGTCAAGTTCTGCCGCGTGTTGAAAAGAACGTACCGCTTCATCATGATTAAAGCCGTAAACTAAATTTAATCCCTGGTCAAAAAACTTTTGTGCTTCAAGATTTTGGGTGGAAACTGGATGATGATAAGTCCCCAAGCCACGAATTAGGTTATATGAGGGTTTTGCTTCAGCAAGTACCTCACTAGGAAAGATGAAAGTTAGTATGAGTACCCAAACTATAAATAAGTACCTCATAGCAAGATTCCCATTTTTCTCGATTATTGATATATAGTACTTAGATTACAGTGACTAAAACAAAATATATGCGTCTCGCGTGAGTCAGAATTGCGATCGCTCTTCCCAGCCTTTCATTAAATCTGTTAAACTCTTATTTCTCTGAAACCTCTGTGGTTCGTTATTCCTCTAAATATAAACAAGGTTTTAGAATTGTACAGTAACTAATTAAATGTCGTCTCTAATACATCAGCTTGCTCTCTTCATACTCTTAAATTAGCAAAAGTATTGAGTTAAGTAATATACCTGTAACAAAAAAGGTAAAATAGTTGTGAGACAAGAAGAGTTAAGCTATTTCTTTGAAAGAATTCAACAGCAAATAGAGGCACTGGAACAATATATAACCCAGTCGCCTATACAACAGCAACAGACTATCTCCGCCTTAAAAACTCTCAACACTTATATACAAAATCTGGAATTTCTTAAAACCGAAATTCAGAATAATTTAGAATTAATCAAAACTGTAGAACAAGAATTACTACAGCAAAATGAAACCTTAATATCAGAATGTCAGGTTTATCATGATTTGTTCAAATTAGCGCCTAATGCTTCTTTGGTAACAAATGCCGAAGGAATTATTTTAGAAATAAATTATACTGCTGCTGCCTTGTTAAATGTATTTCCTAGTTTGCTGATTGGTAAATCATTAATCAATTTTGTAGCTCAAAAAGAGCATCAATTATTTGTCAGCAAACTGAAGCAGTCTTTAAATGAAAAGTCTGTGCAAGAATTTGAAGTTTCCATTTGTCCGCGCGATCGCCAAGCGTTTAATGCAATACTCTTAGTGAAAGCTGGGAGAGAAACTTCGGGGGCTTTAGGTGCGTTACAGATATGCCTGTATGATATTACCAAGTACAAACAATTAGCCCAGATTGGGCAAATGTCTAGCTTGAGTGCAACTATAGAAAGACAAAATAGGCTGGATGGTTTACGCGTACTGTTCATTGATGATGAAGCCGATAGCCGCGAGTTAATTACAGCAATGCTTATACAACATGGGGTTGTAGTGACAACCGTTGCAACCGTGGCAGAAGCTTTGCAAGAATTAGAGCGATCGCGTCCTGATGTCATCATCAGTGATCTCAGAATGCCTGATGAAGATGGCTATAGTTTAATTCGCAAACTCAAAGCATTAGAAACAGAAAAAGGATATCAAATTCCTATTGCTGCTTTAACAGCTTATCTTGCAGAAGACCAAGCAAAAGTAATCGAAGCTGGCTTTCAATCACATTTACATAAACTAGCACCGCCAACAGAGTTAATCGCAATGGTGGCACATTTGGCAAATCGAATTTAGCTTTATCTTCTGTTTTCTATTTCATACTTTATATTAATCCTTGTGTTCGCATTAAATCCCACATAGAAGGTTGACAACTGGCAAAATAAACTTAACACAAACAGATCGATAGACGAATTATTCTGAATTCTGATCAGAACATATCCTTCACCGAAGAGGTAGAAGGGAAGGGGGTAGAATGCAGGGGGAGCAAGCCCAACACTCTACGCCAAGCTTTGCGGAGCATAGGTACGTTCTTTTAATTCCTTTTTATTTAAATCATTTTACTTTTCTAATGTTAGATACAACTATTAAATATTTGGAGAGCCAAAAACAGGTAAAAATGTCTCTACAGGAGTTAACACATAAAATTCAACAGCTTGCCTGTGAAGTTGATTTAGATCGAAAAGAAGCTATACAGGCTTTAAAAGAAGCAAAACAAATTACTAAAATAACCCAACAGGCAAAAGAGAGAGCAAGACTTGCTAGGGACGAAGCAAATCTTGCTAAAGAAAAAATGCAGCAAGTCAAAGCTCAAGCTCAAATTTTATTAAACTTATCTACAAACGCACAGGAGAAGGAAATTTAATTTTTATCCAGTTTTTACTTAATTAATAATTATTACATCGTATTTGAAGATGTCTAGCGACCAACACCATAGGAAATCAAACGTTGGGATTGTAGCGATCGCGGCTTCTGCTGGAGGAGTGATCGCAATTCGCAAAGTTCTTTCAGGGTTGCCTAGCAACTTTCCGGTTCCTATTTTGTGCCTACAGCATTTGAATCCCTTTGATAGTAACGTTTTAGCACAAGTATTACAGTTACAAACCAATCTCAAGGTACGCTGGGCTTATGGTGGAGAACAACTAACGGCAGGTGTGGTTTATGTTTGTCCACCGAGACATTACTTTGTCGTTCATGCCAACGGTACAATCACTCTGGCACAGCAAGCAAGCAAACATGGTTGGCATCACGGTGTAAATAATTTTTTTGAGTCGGTAGCTAAAAGTTATGCAGAACGTGCCGTAGTAGTTGTGCTGACTGGCACAGGCAAAGGTGGTGCAGATGGGGTGCAGGAAGTATCTAATATGGGTGGTATTGTTCTGGCTCAAGATCAAGCCAGTTGTGTCGCTGATGGAATGCCTCAAGCGGCGATCGCCACTAGTTGCGTAGACCGAGTTTTACCTTGTGAAGAAATCGCTCCTTTATTGGTGCGTTTGGTATGTGAGGGCTGTTCTTTATCCCAAATACTGAGCAATTATACCTTACCATTAGGCACAAAGCCGCCAATATCACCCATGCTCAAAGATGCGTTGTCCAGTCTACTTGATAGAGCAATAGCGATGTATCGCACCGATATGGGACAAATTCATCTGTTCAAGCAACAATCATGCACACTTGAACTAGCAGTTCAACGCGGCTTTGCAGCAAGCTCATTTTCTGAGTTGAGAACAGTTAATATTAGTGATAATTCACCCTGTATGAGTGCTGTGCGTGCCGGAGAGTCGATAATTGTTGAAGATATTGATATCCATCCTATGTTCAGTTCTCACCGCGCGATCGCCAATGTTAATAGTACTTCATCTTTGCGGCGGTTAATTGTTCTTTCTTGGTGGAGTGCTTGCGATCGCCTATTTGCCATTTGCAAATAAGCATTGACACGAGTCACAAATTCATTGGCAGAAAAGGGTTTAATTAGGTAATCGTCAGCCCCAGCCAGGAGTCCTTCAATTATAGATTCTTCGCCAGCACGGGCAGAAAGTAGAATTACGGGTATTTCTTTTGTTCGCGCATTAGCCCGCAATGCTTTCAATAACCCGAAGCCGTCTAATTCTGGCATCATCACATCAGAAAGAACCAGATCCGGCACTCGCTTATTCACCGCCGCTAGTGCAGCAACCCCATCAGCCACCGCTTCCACCTCAACATATTTGCTTAATATCCTTGTGAGGTAATCGCGCATATCGGCGTTGTCATCAACGATAAGAACACGGGATAGAAAAGGGAGAGAAGTTTTAGTTTTGGAGTTCCCCAAATTGATTTCGGAGTTCCTCAAATTGA
>NZ_DF978423.1:108376-166649 GCF_002897135.1 Nostoc cycadae WK-1
GGAGTTCCTCAAATTGATTTCGGAGTTCCCCAAATTGATTTCGGAGTTCCCCAAATTGGTTTCGGAGTTCCCCAAATTGGTTTCGGAGTTCCCCAAATTGGTTTCGGAGTTCCCCAAATTGGTTTCGGAGTCTGTCTTCCCAATTTTTCCCGCTTCTCTTCTCCCTACGCTCTCTTTGGGTATCCACCGTTCTGCTTCTTGAACATAAGGAGTTGCACCGAGTGCTGTTGATGCTAGGGTGCGTGTGGCTTGAATGCGATCGCCCCCTGCTACGCTAACATTTGGCAGGTGTGCTGTGCCTAGTGGAATGGTGACGGTGAAACAGCTACCCACTTCTGGAGTGCTGGTTACATCTAAAGTTCCACCATGCAGTTTAATTAATTCATGTACTAAAGCTAGACCAATTCCCGAACCTTCATGTGTTCTGGCTTTTGCCGCGCACACTTGATAAAACCGTTTCATAATATAGGGCAGTTGTTCTGGCTCAATCCCTACACCTGTATCTTGTACCTGTAGCGTTACATGATGATCATCAGCTAAATGCAGCCTAACGGCAATTTCACCCTCAAAGGTAAACTTAAAGGCATTGGAAAGCAAGTTGAGAACAATTTTCTCCCACATTTGGCGGTCTACATATACAGACTCAGCTAAAGGTGGACAATCGACTACTAGCCGCAGCCCAGCTTGTTCAATGGCGGAACGAAATACACTGGCTAACTCGGTTGTGTACATTGCCAACTCGGTTGGTTCATAAACTGCTTCCATCCGTCCGGCTTCAATACGGGAGAAGTCAAGTAGGGTATTAACTAGCTTCAGCAGTCTCAGCGTGTTGCGATGTACAAGTTTCATAAGAAATTGCAAGCACAGCATAAATTTCCCCATTTTCAGCCCGAAGTGGCGTTAAGCGTGAAATATAACTGTGATCGTGGGCATTGTGTTCGTGTTCAAACCCCTCACCTGCCAGAGCTTGACGGTACCTTGGCTCGTAATACGTGGCTAATTCAGAGGGTAGTACCTCGAAAATTGTGCGTCCAACGAAATCTTCTCTTTGGAATCCGGCGATCGCTAATGCTTCGCCTTCGGCAACTAGATAGCGCAAATTTTGGTCAACGACAAACACCGCTCCACCAGGCAGATTCGAGATCAAAGCGCGCAAACTTTCTTCTGTTAGTTTGCATTCCACAATTTGGGCTGTCTTAGCCGCATTCGCCGCCTGTAATTTTTGCGTTTGGCGCTCCTTCAAGAGGGCAGCAGTAGTAAAGTCTGCCAAAAGAGTCATTACCCGTACATCTTGGGAATCAAAATGCCGAGAAATATCGTGCGACATCACCCAGATTGTGCCAATGGTATGATTATCGGCAATTAGAGGTAACACTAACGCTTCTACAATGGGCGTGTTGCCTGCCTGTAAAGAAGTAAAATACCGTTCAGGATGGGACAAAAGTTGAGGACTACCGCAATCAACACAGACACCACAGAAGCTCAAGCTACGCTTTGTAGTGCCATTTCCGTACTGTACTAATGCTCCTGCTAACAAATGAGTGTGAAAAACTTCTTCCCCATTGGCAGTTTCTAGTAAATTAATGCCTGCGCTTCCAGCACTGCATAAATCGAGTGCCATATCAACTATGCTTTGGAGCAGAGTAGGTGAGTTAGCTGCCATCTGCCTTGCTACCGATTCCACTGCCTTGTTCAGTGAGGGCCAGTCAGGGTTACGGGGAGCGCGTTTGAATAACTCCTCGGTAATCAAAACGTCCTTGAGTGTAAACTTTTGTGGCTCTTGTCCTGGCATGACACTGCTTGCTCTACCCTTGCAAGGTATTTTTGAATTCGGCACCAGTTATCAAAGGCAATTTAACTCTAAATGTTGCGCTTTTTTCAACTTTGCCACTGGTTGCTTCAATTGTACCCTTGTATAATTCTCCAAGTTGATGCACTTACGACCTTTGCCGCTACTGTTCACTGTAGACAACAGCGATCGCTATTCCACGAACGCCATAAAGCCCAAAACATTTTTTCTCCCAATCAGTTCCGCACATCTGAATTTAGGACAATCTTCTGTAGACAGATAGTTGGCTAGATAAATTGAGGCGATCGCGCCAACTTACGAAATTCTCCGCTGAAACAAACAGTCCTGGATCAGTATAAATCCAGCAAAAATACGCCAAACAGTATATAAGCAATGTCCATTCATGGAGCTATGGCAGATTAATTCTCTGTCACAACAACAACAATCTGTCACCGATGACAGATAATGTGTCACTGTCCATGAGAACTCTGAAACCTTTAATTTATAGCTTTTTTACACTTAGTGCGGATGAAAGGACTTGAACCTTCACTCCTCTCGGAACTAGAACCTAAATCTAGCGCGTCTGCCAATTCCGCCACATCCGCATCAGTCAACTACCCTAGCATAGCATATTCTTCCAGGAATATAAACACTAAAAGGATGAAGTTTAAATAATTAATTATGTACACTTCACCCTCATACATTTCCAAGACTACTAGATAACTCCCACACGCGGTAGGCGATGCTTAAACCCACACAAAATTTCCCAAGAAATCGTATTTAATTGTGCAGCCCAATCATCAGCAGTGATTTGTTCTTTTCCTTGGTCGCCTAATAAAGTCACAATTTCCCCTTCTTGAATCTCAGGAATCATACTGATATCGATCATCAATTGATCCATTGTAATTGCGCCAATTTGAGGTACTCGCTGACCGCGCAACAATACCTGCATCTTATTAGAAAGGTTGCGTGGGATACCATCAGCGTAGCCAATAGCCACAACAGCAATACGCATTTCTCTGTCAGCTACAAATTGATGTCCATAGCTAACACCAGTACCAGCGGCGATAGTTTTGACTTGAGTGATTCGCGCTTTTACCTGTAACACAGGTTTTAAGTGAATTTTTTGTTTTAAATGGGGTGCAGGAGCAAGACCGTAAACGCCTAAACCCACTCTTACCATATCGTAGTGCAGTTGGGAATCTGCGAGAGTGGCGGCTGTGTTTGCTAAGTGCAAGCTCGGAATTTTGATGCCGATTTTTTGAATTTGGGCGATCGCAGTTTTAAATCTGCTATGCTGTTCTGCCATAATTGCTGGATCAGGACTATCAGCAGTGGCTAAGTGGGAATAAACACTCGCAATTGTCAAATGCGGTAAGCGTTCGACTAACTGCACAAACTCGGCCGCTTCTTGCCAATTCGTCCCTAATCGCGACATTCCCGTATCCAATTTAATATGTACAGGTACAGGGGAACCGTAGTTAATTGCTTCTAAAATATTGGAAAAAATTAAAGCTTGTTTGGGACTGCATAATGTTGGCTGGAGTTTCCAATGAGCGATCGCATGAATTTGCTCTGGTGTTTGGGTTGCGCCTAAAATCAATATTGGCGCTTGTATTCCCGCTTCCCGTAATTGAATCCCCTCTGGAACAGTGGCGACTCCTAACCAACTCGCTCCCGATTGTAATGCTGTTTGCGCGACTGTGACTGCTCCGTGTCCATAAGCATCAGCTTTGACTACCGCCATCAACTGAGTACGTGGTGATAACAACTGCTTTAGTTGCTGTACATTGTGCGACAACGCATCTAAATCAATTTCTACCCAAGCACGCTGGGAAAACCACGCATAAGTGTCGCACTGTTGATGAGATGTAACACTAGTCACTTGATCACGACTTAGCATATTTCTGTTCTCCTATCACACCACCAATAAACTTTCACAATTATGTATTCATTTTTAGATATTCATACTCATTTAAGCTACTTCCGTGTTGATTGAAAACTTTTTCTGAAAAGGAATTGAGTATTGAAAAATACTTTCAACTACAGTTAATAAAAATTTACAAGTATTTCTTTTTACCTCAGATTTAGCGCCAAATTAAGGTATCCCTGGCTTTATCTCATTGTAATTGTGCAGTGAGAACTAACTATTAAGACGTTTAGTCAAAAATTTCTGATTGAATACAACAATTATTCAATTATTCCGGAAGTATAATTTATTCTCATCTCCCAAGGATAAGAGAATCGTGTTAATATATGTAAAACTAATACCTTGAGCTTTAATCAATGGGTAAGGTTTTAGTCTTAAACGCCTCTTACGAACCGCTCAATATTACTAGCTGGCGACGCGCTGCGGTTTTGTTAATCAAAGGCAAGGCAGAACGAGTCGAACACAATGGCAGGTTACTTTACGCGGGTTTCCCGTTGCCAACGGTGATTCGCTTACGCCATTATGTGCGTGTTCCCTATAAAGAGATGCCTTTGACTCGTCGAAACCTTCTGCACCGCGACGGACACACTTGTCAATATTGTGGCTATACAGGGGACGAATTGACTTTAGATCATGTCATACCGCGATCGCGTGGTGGCGGCGATAGCTGGGAAAACATAGTTACGGCTTGTGTCCGTTGCAATGTGAAAAAAGGCAATCGCACACCTCAAGAAGCACACATGCTCCTACGTCATTTACCCCGTCAACCTTACAGTAGCCTCTATTTTGAGGTTAGTAAGCATCTTAAAAGTGGACTGCATCAAGAGTGGCAAAAATATGTAATAGGTCTTTGACACAAACAATTACAGCCTAACTTGACATAGCCACAAAAACCTCTTGTCAGGGTAATGGTTTTGTCTGAGTAGGAGCAATTATAGGTTAGGTGCTAACATACTACTGGTGTTGCATTCTAATAAAGAATTGCAGTTGCGTCTGGGGATAGCCCAACAGTAGCTGTTAGAGTAGTGTGCTGGCATCTGCCTAAATAATTCAACAGTTTCCTATTATATATCCATAAACTTAAAAAATCTAGACTTGCTCACAAAATTCTCTCTAACTCAGAGAATGGTCTAGCGACAATAAAAATTAAAGTTTGACCATAAACCCGAAACATTGATTTTCTGCCGCTATATGTAATTGGGTAGAAGTTGAGAAAATTTTGCCTAGTTATCTTGACAAAAAATACACCAAGATACGTATCCCCAGGTTTCTATATTTTTGCGAAGATCAAGATGTGTGGCTAAATCAGTAAAACCCTGGTTGTAACTTTCTCAATCAATAAGGCCTCACACTTAACAAAGATGTTTTCTATGCAACTAAATTCTTCCTTGAAGCAGTCAGAGAGTTTTTCATTGACCACAGAGCCGAGTCCAGAGGATGCTGAGGTAGACCAAGAAGTCGTTGAACTACCACTGAATCGGCCATCCTTGCCAGCCTCTACAAGCGATGGAGTGAGTGTTTATCTCGGTCAACGTAACAATTCCTTAACTTTTCAAAAAGCCGAGGAACTGCAAAAGACCCTATTAGCCCATAGACATGAGCGCCAGCTAATCATTTTGCAAGATTTTCCTGACCCTGATGCGCTTTCATGTGCTTGGGCTTACCAGCTAATCGCTCAACAATACGACATTAAATGTGAAATTGTTTACGCTGGGACTTTGAGCCATCAAGAGAATATCGCCTTAGTCAAGCTGACAAATTTACCAGCCCAGCGTTGGACACCACAAAATGTTAAATCCAAAGATTTGTCTTGTTATCAAGGCTTTGTATTAATTGACAATCAAGGAACCACCAGTCAGTTATTAACCCCAGTACAACAGGCTGGAATGCCCTTAATAGCAGTGGTTGACCATCACAGCTTACAGACAGAACTCAAATCAGAGTTTGTCGATGTCCGTCCTTATGTACGAGCAACAGCAACGATTTTTACCCAGTATCTACAATCTGGGTTACTGGCTTTAGACAGCAGCATTAGCCACCACGTTAAATGTGCCACAGCCTTGATGCACGGCTTGCGATCGGATACAAATCGACTGATGCAAGCGCAAGAAGAAGATTTTATGGCGGCTGCTTACCTGAGTCGATTTTATGACGCTCAATTATTGAACGCGATTCTTCAAGCGAACCGTTCAAAGCGGGTGATGGATGTAATTGAGCGATCGCTCAAAAATCGTATAGTACAGAATAACTTTTCAATCGCTGGTGTTGGTTATCTGCGCTACGACGACCGCGATGCTATTCCCCAAGCAGCTGATTTCTTAGTCACAGAAGAAAATGTTCACACCGCAGTAGTTTACGGTATTGTTCACGATGAAGACGACGAACTAGAAGTAGTTATCGGTTCTCTCAGAACCACCAAACTCACCCTCGACCCCGATGAATTCATCAAAGAAGCCTTTGGTCAAGACAGCACCGGACGCTTTTTTGGCGGTGGTAGAACCAGCGCTGGTGGTTTTGAAATTCCAATGGGTTTTCTCTCAGGTAGTAACGAAAATCCTGCTTATGCCAAGATGAAATGGGAAGTTTTTGACGCTCAGATTAAGCAGAAATTACTGAGGTTAGTTAATCCTAAAGATAACCCGATTCAGTCAGAGTAAATCTGGCGATTGAAGGCAAAGGATAAAGTTTAACTGAATTTAAATTGGCAGCCAGAAATTTATTTCTTGGCTGTTTATTTACTATATCAATCTAAATTTGTGAATTATAAAAATCTACCTAAGAATTCTTATATGAACGTGAGAAAACAAGAATTTTAAATCTCACGCATAGACGCGGTAGCGGCTTCCCGTAGGTTAGGCGCAAAGAGTTGTGGAATTACGATTTCCTCAAGATGAAATGTGCCGTCCTAAACAAGATTTTTTGAAAGAGAGATTCGAGTAGTGTGAGTGGTGTATGTAGTGCGATCGCTCATCGCTGTCCGTTCTGGCAAGATAGCTAATGAGATGCACTGGTAGTATTCGAGAATAATTAGGATATCTTAAATAACATCAGGCGTAAATCCTAACTCAGCACTCAGGGCTATTATTGTGGAATTGTATCTGATTCGACATGGCATCGCGCAAGAAAAGCAAGCTGGTATCAAAGATGAAGAGCGCGAACTTACCAAAGAAGGAAGGCAAAAAACCGAGAAAGTTGCCCAGCGTCTCCTTCACCTGAATTTTAAATTTGATTTGATTGTCACTAGTCCTTTAGTCCGCGCCCATCAAACAGCAGAAATTCTCATCGCCACCGGACTCAGTTCGCAGTTAGAAGAATCTACTCATCTTGCGCCTGGAGGTCATCTTTCTAGTTGGTTGGTTTACTGGTTAGAATCCAAAAATTATTCTTCAAATACCCGCCTGGCCTTGGTAGGCCATGAGCCTGATTTGAGTAGTTGGGCAGAAATTCTACTTTGGGGAGAAATCAAAGGCTGTTTAGTCCTGAAAAAAGCAGGTATGATCGGAGTAAAACTACCAGAAGCAGACTCTGTTGTGGGTCGTAGTCAAATGTTCTGGTTGACACCCCCCAAATACTTGCTATAACAGTTTTTCAATTCTTCTCGAAGAATTGTTGTGAGAACGACTACTGTTATGGCAAAAATAATTTCTGGTAAGTTAGCGTGATCGAATATTTCACAAAGTAAATGGTGTTGCCATGATGGTGTGTGAATACAAGCCTGGTTTAGAAGGCATTCCCGCAGCTCAATCGAGTATCAGTTACGTAGATGGGCAGAAGGGAATACTAGAATATCGTGGCATTCGGATTGAGGAATTAGCAGCCAAAAGTACCTTTCTCGAAACTGCTTATCTCCTCATCTGGGGTGAATTGCCAAGTAAAGAAGAACTCCAAGCATTTGAGGAAGAAGTTCGCTTCCACAGGCGGATTAAATACCGCATTCGGGACATGATGAAATGCTTCCCGGAAAGTGGTCATCCAATGGATGCTTTGCAAGCCTCGGCGGCAGCTTTAGGCTTATTTTATTCTCTGCGAGATTTACATAACCCCGCCTACATTCGGGATTCAGTTGTGCGCTTGATAGCAACTATCCCCACAATGGTGGCAGCATTCCAGTTGATGCGTAAGGGTAATGACCCCGTAAAGCCGCGTGATGATCTAGATTATTCCGCCAATTTTCTCTACATGCTCAACGAGAAAGAACCGGATGCTTTGGCGGCAAAAATCTTTGACATCTGCTTAATTCTGCACGTTGAGCATACAATGAATGCTTCGACTTTTAGTGCTAGAGTAACAGCCTCTACCTTAACTGACCCTTATGCTGTAGTTGCTAGTGCTGTGGGAACCTTGGGTGGCCCGCTGCACGGAGGAGCCAACGAAGAAGTAATTCAGATGTTGGAAGAAATCGGCTCGGTAGAAAACGTTCGTCCCTATGTTGAAGAGCGCCTGCAAAACAAACAAAAATTGATGGGCTTTGGGCATCGCGTCTACAAAGTTAAAGACCCACGCGCCATCATTTTACAAGACCTTGCAGAGCAATTATTTGACAAGTTTGGCGGGGATAAATACTACGACATTGCCCAAGAAATGGAACGGGTAGTTGAGGAAAAACTTGGTCATAAAGGGATTTATCCTAATGTTGACTTTTACTCTGGTTTGGTGTACAGAAAGATGGGTATTCCCACAGACTTGTTTACACCAATATTTGCGATCGCCCGTGTGGCTGGTTGGTTAGCTCACTGGAAAGAACAACTAGCAGAAAACCGGATTTTCCGTCCCACCCAAGTCTACAACGGTAAACACGAAGCTCCTTATACACCGCTTGAACAACGTTAACTGGCAGCTTAACCATTAAAATAGCACCTACCTGCAACTAAAAATATCAGCATCAACCCCCAATTCAGGGAATCAGAAATCCTATAAGCAGCAAATAACCGTTGCCAGCATGGAAGCGGCAGTTTTTTGATGCTTGCTTGTGCTGGGGGCTAGAAGTCAAAAGCTAAAAGGCAAAAGTAAAAATATCAAAATTTTTTGCCTTTTAACTTTTTACTTTTGACTTTTTCATCCCCCATAGCGAATCTCAATCCTACCTATAAGCAGAAGTTCTTGTATAGCTACAGGGACTGAAAACCATGCAACGATATACTAGGCATGGGAATATAGCAACAAATCTTCAATCAGGAGTCATCTCAGAAAGGCTGAAGGCTGAAGGCTAAAGATTGAAGTATAAAATACTTCATACTTCATACTTCACACTTCACACTTCACACTTCAACTGACTTAAAGAGCGGAAACATGAACTCAGGAATTGACCTTCAAGGAACGTTTATTAAATCCGTGATGGATTTAGGACTACCAGCAGGCACGGCCAAAGCACTTTGGATGCCGCTGCCAATGATCCTGATGCTGATTGGGGCAACAGTAGGTGTATTGGTGTGTGTATGGCTGGAACGGAAGATTTCAGCAGCAGCACAACAGCGGATCGGCCCTGAATTTATTGGGGCTTTTGGCTTACTGGCTCCGGTCGCAGATGGTTTAAAGCTGGTGTTTAAAGAGGACATTGTACCAGGTAAAGCTGACCCTTGGTTGTTTACTCTTGGCCCAATCATTGTTGTATTGCCAGTATTTCTGTCTTATTTAATTGTGCCTTTTGGACAGAATCTTGTCATTACAGACGTGAGTATGGGGGTCTTTTTGTGGATTGCCTTGTCCAGCATTCAGCCAATAGGCTTGTTAATGGCTGGCTACGCATCCAATAACAAATACTCTCTCCTAGGAGGGTTACGGGCAGCAGCGCAGTCAATTAGCTATGAAATTCCCCTGGCTCTGAGTGTACTGGCGATCGCTATGATGTCTAACAGCCTCAGTACCATTGATATCGTCAATCAGCAATCTGGTTACGGCATTCTTGGTTGGAATATCTGGCGACAACCAGTCGGCTTTCTCATCTTTTGGATTGCCGCTTTAGCAGAATGCGAACGCTTACCCTTCGACTTACCCGAAGCGGAAGAAGAACTAGTAGCAGGTTATCAAACTGAGTACTCAGGCATGAAATTTGCTCTGTTCTATCTCAGTTCTTACGTTAACTTAGTGCTTTCTGCCTTATTGGTATCAGTTTTATATTTAGGCGGTTGGGATTTTCCTATTCCTCTAAACACCATCGCTAGTTTACTAGGCATTAGTGAAGCTAATCCCGTATTACAAGTAGTCACAGCGGGTTTGGGAATTACAATGACCGTAATCAAAGCCTACTTACTAGTGTTTATCGCCATCCTGTTGCGCTGGACAGTACCACGGGTACGCATTGACCAACTCTTAGATTTGGGATGGAAGTTTTTGTTACCAGTGGGTTTGGTTAATCTCTTATTAACCGCCGCCCTGAAATTAGCTTTTCCCGTCGCCTTTGGTGGATAGTCCAATTTTAGATTTACGATTTTAGATTTTCGATTGAATCTAAAATCTAAAATCCAAAATCCAAAATCCAAAATTGAAAGAGAGAGTGAAACACAATGCTAAAGTTCCTGAAGCAAGTTGTTGATTACGGCAAAGAAGCAATACAAGCTGGTCGTTACATCGGTGAAGGGCTATCCGTCACCTTCGACCACATGCGTCGGCGACCAATTACCGTACAGTACCCTTACGAAAAACTGATTCCTGGAGAACGGTTTCGCGGTAGGATTCACTATGAATTTGATAAATGTATCGCCTGCGAAGTGTGTGTGCGTGTATGTCCCATTAACTTACCTGTAGTTGATTGGGAATTTGACAAAGGTAGCAAAAAGAAAAAGCTCAAACACTACAGTATCGACTTTGGGGTTTGTATCTTCTGTGGTAACTGTGTGGAATACTGCCCCACCAACTGTCTATCCATGACAGAAGAATACGAACTTTCCACCTACGATCGCCATGACTTGAACTATGACAGCGTGGCTCTAGGTCGTCTACCTTACAAAGTCACTGATGACCCAATGGTGACACCACTACGCGAACTCGTTTATCTCCCCAAAGGTGTACTTGAACCCCACGATTTACCAGCAGATGCACCTCGTGCTGGCGCACGTCCTGAAGACCTTGTAGAAAAATAAATGTCATAAGTCATTTGTTCTTTGTCCTTTACTAATGACCAATGACTAATGACTAATGACTAATAACCATTGACCGAGGACAAAAAAAGTGAATCTAGCGGAAGGTGTACAGATTGTTTCTTTTGGCATATTAGCTGTAATGATGATTGGTGCAGCACTGAGCGTAGTCCTGTCTTCCAGCATTGTTTATTCTGCTTTTATGCTGGGAGGCGTATTTATCAGCATAGCGGGAATGTATTTGCTACTGAATGCTGACTTTGTAGCCGCAGCCCAAGTGCTGATTTATGTTGGGGCGGTCAACGTATTAATTTTGTTTGCCATTATGTTGGTCAACAAGCGCCAAGATTTTGCACCATTTCCTAGTGCTGGAGTGCGAAAAGTACTCACAGGTTTAGTCAGCATTGGGCTGTTTGGACTGTTGAGCGCAATGGTTTTGGCAACACCTTGGGCATACTCAACTACTCCTGTGGCTGGCGAAAGTTCAATAATTCTCATTGGTGAGCATTTCTTCACCGACTTTCTATTACCTTTTGAACTAGCTTCTATTTTGTTGCTGATGGCAATGGTAGGAGCAATTATTTTGGCACGTCGTGAGTATCTGCCAGATCAAGTGACACCTTCCACTATTCTGACTTTGCCAGAACGCCCCAGAGAATTGGTGTCAGCAGGTCGAGAAACCCAAGACTAGAAAGTAAAAAGTAAAAAGTGAAAAGTAAAAAGATATGGGTGAGACTGCGATAAACTCTTGCGAATAAACCATTTTCTTTTTCTTAATTTTGCCTTTTAACTTTTTACTTTTACCTTTTACCTTTTGCCTTGTCCAGCATATTAGAGAAGGAATACTAGGATTCATGCAACTTCAGTACTTTTTATTACTAGCTGCCGCTTTGTTTTGTATCGGCATTTATGGTTTAATTACCAGTCGTAATGCTGTGCGGGTACTGATGTCAATTGAGTTACTGCTAAATGCTGTTAATTTGAATTTAATGGCATTTTCCAACTTTCTTGACTCAACATTAATTAAAGGCCAAGTGTTTACCGTATTTGTCATTACTGTGGCTGCTGCCGAAGCGGCGGTAGGTTTGGCGATCGTTTTGGCCATTTATCGCAACCGCGATACCGTCGATATGGAGCAGTTTAATCTCCTGAAGTGGTAATTTTGCGTGCAACTCAAGCAGGTAATCATTGCTTATAAGGCGCGAGATTCTCAAAGTAAACGCTGGGCAGAAATTTGTGCCAAGCAACTAGAAAATCGCGATTGCCATGTATTAATGGGGCCTAGTGGGCCAAAAGATAACCCTTACCCGGTGTTTTTGGCATCTTCTGGTCAACCAATTGATATGGCTTTGGTACTCGGTGGTGATGGTACTGTTTTAACCAGTGCCAGACATTTAGCCCCAGCTGGTATCCCCATTCTCGGTGTGAATGTGGGTGGTCATCTGGGCTTTTTAACCGAGTCTGTAGATGAATTTCAAGATACGGAAAAGGTTTGGGATCGGTTGTTTGAAGATCGCTATGCTATCCAACGGCGGATGATGCTGCAAGCCGCAGTGTATGAAGGTCATCGCACAAACTTAGAACCAGTAACTGAACGCTACCTTTCATTAAATGAATTTTGTGTCAAACCCGCTTCTGCCGATCGCATGATCACCTCTATTCTAGAAATGGAAATTGATGGTGAAGTAGTTGATCAATATGTGGGGGACGGGTTGATTATTTCTACTCCTACAGGTTCCACTGGTTACACAGTTTCGGCAAGTGGCCCCATCATGCACGATGGTATGGAAGCCGTCACCATTACTCCCATTTGTCCCATGAGCCTTTCTAGCCGTCCTTTGGTTTTACCGCCTGGAGTGGTGGTGAGTATTTGGCCTTTGGGCGATTATGATTTGAGTACCAAATTGTGGATGGATGGGGTGTTATCTACTTCAATTTGGCCGGGACATCGCGTTGATGTGCGGATGGCTGACTGTCGAGCTAAGTTTATTGTTTTACGCGAAAACAATTCCTATTATCAAACACTGCGCGAGAAGTTACTCTGGGCAGGTACAAGGGTTCGCTACAGTAACAATCATCGTAATTGATTGACACTCCCAAGTAGTCTGGGTGTAACTCTCCGTAATGGATAATAGATGTTTTCTTCTACCTCAGTTATTTTTGTAACTTACAGCCCCTGAAAAAATTCGGGGGTTTTTTGTCCTTATGACGCTAATTCCATACCAGCACAATTGAAACGAGTCTTACAAGTCCTCTAATTCTTGTAAAATCGACTCAACAGTTACCTTAAGTTCGGGTAAACTTGCTCAATCACGCCCCAAACTCGGTTTAAGTTTACTTTTAAATAATCATGAATCAATACATCTCTAAAACCAGCTATTTGCTGCCAAGGTACATCTGAATAAGCTGCTCTGATTTCAGGAGATAACCGCTTGGTAGCTTCCCCAATAATTTCAAAATTTCTAATCACCGCATCTTGAATTATCGTGGTTTGTAAAAATGTCTCTTTACCGTCCTGGGTATAAGATTCGATGCGCTGGATACATTCTAAAACGTTGCTTAAGTAAAGCCTGTCATCTCTCATAACACCACAGCTTCCCGCAATACTTTATCTCTAATCAACTCATGTAGAGTTTCAGGCTCTGCCACATCCACTTTACGCCCTAACAATTCTTCCAAGGATTGTATCAAAGCAATTTGGTCTAACAAAGTTCTTTGCGGTTCAATTTCTAGCAAAAAATCTACATCACTATCAGATCTGGCCTCCCCCCTAGCAACGGAACCAAATACCCGCACATTATACGCCCCGTACTTAGCCGCAATTTGCAAAATTTCTTCTCGGTAAGCTTGAAGAATTTCATCAATACCCATCGTCTAACCGCAAATGATTGTAATAACTTCCTTTTGAAATTAGTATGACAAATAAACGCTTGTATCACATTGGTTTTGGGCAAGAGGATTTAGGCACATCGCCTCCCACGATTGCTTTATTATCGGGCGATCGCGATCGCGCCCGTCTCATTGCCCAAAATTATTTACAAGATGTGCGTTTGTTGTCGGAAAATCGCGGACTTGATAGTTATCTCGGATACTTACCCAATAATCGCCCCATCTTATCTGCAACTAGTGGGATGGGTGCGCCTTCTTTAAGTATTGTGGTGAATGAATTAGTGCAGGTGGGAATCCGGCAAATTATTCGCATCGGGACTTGTGGCTCAATTCAACCTCACATACCAGTTGGCAGTATTGTCATTAGTAGTGCCGCTTTATGTCGACAAGGTGCAGCTAATGACATTGCACCTGTGGAGTATCCGGCCGCAGCTGATCCATTTTTGACGGTGGCTTTAGTCAAGGCTGCACAAGAATTAGGGTTTGAGCATTATTTAGGAATTACCGCTTCTGTTGATACTTTTTATGAAGGACAGGAACGTACTAATTCAGCAAACCCGGATTTAAGGCGATCGCTCCGTGGTATCACGGAAGAATATCGGCGGTTGAATATTTTGAACTATGAAATGGAATGTGGCACACTGTTCAAAATGGCAGGAGTGTATAAGTTTGCGGCGGCGGCTGTTTGCGGTGTAGTGGCGCAACGTACTGTGGATGAAAAGGTAGTTTTAGAACAGAAAGAGGTTGCTGTGAAAAATGCGATCACCACCGCTATCCATGCAGTAATGAATTATTTTCCCTCGCTTTAAATCTGACCTCAGTAGTTTCATTGAGTCTTTACTTAATCTTTAAACTAGCGTTTCCTTAATCTAGATAATATAGATTTATCAGGTGCAAATTTCGCGTTTTACAGATGGATAAATCCTGAAAAATAACTTGTTTGTCAGAAAAATATTTAGAAATAAGTGGAATCAAGGAAACAATTAAATTAATATTAATTTTTTCATGAAAAATTTATTTTTCGTATTTATAGAAAATCGGAGAATGACATCCAATGAACTGTGCATTGCAGCGGGGAATTACTCATATTAACTTAGCGTTGATTGCAGTAATGCCAGCGCTGATATTTTCAGCATTCGCACACCGAGCAATAGCTGAAGATACGAGCGCGTGTTTTATGGTGACTTCTTCCGGGATGACTGTAGAGTTAACAAAGCTTTGCAACGAGACAAATAGAGCTAAGACCACTTCCGAAGGCAGAGTTTTTCGCGTACCGATTAAACGCCACTTTGGGAGAACTCCAGTAATTGATGTCACCTTTAATAACCAAAAAACCTTTGAGATGGTTGTCGATACAGGTGCGAATGGAACTTTGATTACTCAAGCAATGGCGAATTCATTGCAAATCAAGCCTACAGGTACGCTCAATGCTCAAACGGCCGATGGTAACCAAGTACAATTTCCTACAGGTAAAATAAAGTCTATGGCTGCGGGTGGCATTGTCGCCAATAATGTAGAAGTAGCGATCGCATCTAAAGCGGGTATTGGCTTACTTGGTCACGATTTCTTCGGCAATTATGACATTAAAATTTTACAAACAGCCGTAGAATTTCATACGCGTTAAACATTAGGTAAGGAGGCGTACTTCGACTGCGCTCAGTAAGCTTGTAGAATTAGAGATTATTTAACAAGTTGAGTAATCAGCTTCACTAACTCAGTTGGCTCAATCGGCTTGGATGAGTGCAGTTGAAAACCAGCTAATAGAGCTTGTTGCTTGTTTAATTCTCCCGCATAAGCTGTGAGAGCGATCGCCGGAACTTGCCCGCCTTTTTCTGGCGGCAGACTTCTAATTTGCCGTATGAGCATATAACCATCAACATCAGGCATTCCAATATCAAAGACGAGGACATCTGGTTGTAATTGGGTAAAAGCCGAGAGTGCTTCCTCCGCCGATGGGACGGCGATGACTTCTGCGCCACATTCTTTGAGCATAAAAGCCACCACTTCCCGCGAATCTACTTCATCATCTACAACTAAGATGCGAATACCTGTTAACTCTTGGTAAATATCAGACTGTTCAGTACTTTGAGATAGCTGAGTCTGACTTTGAATTAAGGGTATCCTCACAGTAAAGATAGCTCCTTGCCCTTCCCCTGGACTGGCTGCCCAAACTGCACCACCATGTAACTCTACCAGATGTTTGACAATTGCCAGTCCTAATCCCAAACCACCAAATCTTCTAGTAGTTTGACTATCGGCTTGGCGGAAATAATCAAATACAAATGGTAAAAACTCTGGGCTAATTCCTTGTCCTGTATCAATGACTTGAATTTGCGCTTGTCTGCCAACTTCCTCTAAGCGGACTTCTACACGACCACCAGAAGAGGTAAACTTCACAGCATTAGACAGCAAATTCCACACTACTTGTTGCAAACGTACAGGATCTCCCAAAACAGCACCAACATCTGGTGCTAAGGTAGTTTGAATTTCAATTGCTTTAGCTTGGGCTGCTAACTGTACAGTTTCCAACGCTGCCGAAATAACCGATTGCAAATTTACAGAGGCAATATTGAGGCTGAGTTTACCCCGGAGAATTTGGGATATATCTAATAAGTCTTCTATCAATTGTGCTTGTAACTTAGCATTGCGCTCAATAGTTGCCAAAGCTTCCGATATTTTGGCTTCGCTTAATTTGTGGGTGGTGAGTAACTTAGACCAACCTAAAATCGGATTCAGAGGCGATCGCAACTCATGAGATAAAATAGCGAGAAATTCATCTTTGATGCGGTTCGCCGCTTCGGCTGTTTGGCGTGCTGTCTGTTCTCGTTGCAAAAGTTGTTCTCGCTCTTGTTCTGCTTGCTTACGTTCTGTTAAGTCAACGACAAAGGTAAAACCATCAGTTTGAGAACCTTCTCGAAAAGCACAACCGATGAGAATAGGAACACGATAACCTGCTTTGTGAATGTAATACTTTTCTACAGGAGTTGAAATCCCACACTGTTTCAATTCTTCAATAATCCGTAAATCTTGCTCGTTGTATTCAGACTCGGAGATATCTGTCCAACGCAAACCTCTTGTTTTCATGTCTGCGCGTGTGTAACCTACTAGCTGTAAATAAGCATCATTAGCGGCTGTAATATTGCCATCACTATCCCAAAAACAAATCCCAATGACATTTGATTCAAATATCCATCTGAATCTGGCTTCACTTTCCTGGAGTGCTTTTTCGGCATATTTGCGCTCAGTAATGTCTTCAATAATGCCATCAATAATTGTTGTATCGCCGTTATTCGTAAAAGTTTGACTAATCCGTACCCAAATTTCCCTACCATCAAGGCGATGCAAGAGTAATTCACGCTCCCGCATTCCTGCATCTGTTCGTAGTTGTTGCCAAAGTCGAGCATCATCTTCTGATGCAAAATAAGACTCCCAGGTTTGATTTAGGGGAATTTCTGTTAAAGAATCTAGACCCAACAGTTGTAAAAATGCAGCGTTAGTATCTAGGACAATACCATCGGCAGTAATGCGGTAAACTCCCACTTTCAGTTGATTGAGTAAAGTTTGAAACCGCGTTTCTAACCCTGTGATTTGATTTTGTGTTGTGGCTTGCTTGAGTGCCAAACGCACCGCCACAGGTAAACGCATATAATGACTAGGAGACTTGATTACATAATCATCTAAACCAGATTTCATCGCCTCCACGGCAATTTCTTGTGAGCCACTGTTAGTAAACATCACCACAGGGATTTCGGGATAGCGGCTTTTAATATTGCGAAGTACTTCTATACCGTTACTCCAGCGCAATTCGTAGTCAGTAATTACTAAGTCAAATTCTCCCGCTGACAATGCTTGCTCAAGCTCTTGCGGACGAGCAATTTGCTGGATTTTCAAGTCAACAAACTCTCGCTCTAAGGCATGAATTGCCAGCAAGCGATCATGGGGATTATCATCAATTAGGAGAATGCGTAACATCGAACTTAATAATTAATTTATTTAAGAAGTACCAAGTTCTGGTTTTTGGTTAAAAACCATCCAATGTTGGTTAATAATCCTGACAATTTCCACTAAATCATCAAAAGCCACAGGTTTAACCATGTAAGCATTTGCACCTAAATCATACAGACGATTCACATCTGTATATTCTTGAGAAGCAGTCAAAACGACAACTGGCAAACGTTTGAGAACTGGTTGTTGCCTTAACCACATCAAAACTTCAGCGCCAGAACGACGCGGCAGTTTTAAATCAAGCATAATTAAGGCAGGTAATGGATAAAGCTGGCGATCGCTATAAGCAGCTTCTCCCGCAAGGTAAAGTACAGCTGCATCGCCATTGTTAACTACTTGTAGTGGGTTAGTAATGCCAGCTTTGCGAAATGCTCTTTGCACCAGCAAAATATCATGGGGATTGTCTTCTACTAATAAGATTGTTTCCCCTATAGATAAAGTATTCATGGGGATGTTGTCACTTTTGACAAATTAAACCTAAAGTCATTTATCTGTATTAATTTAAACTTTACTGTTAGTTGATTTCTCATATAACTCCTTTTTAACTTCATCAACTGATGTGTGTGTTGATAGAACATCCAAAAACTACCTAATTATTATCCTGAGCAATTTTTGAGTTTTTGTCTTCTACCGCAGGGGTTATCGAAGTTACATCAAAAAAATCCTCTACTGAGATAGTCATTAACTATCTTTGGTGTGTTGGCGGTCAAATAATTTTGGATTTTAGATTGACTCCACAGGTAGATCTGGGAGCTTGTCAGCTTTCGGTAGAGCAATCCAGAAGCGACTACCTGTACCTAGTTGGGATTGAACTCCACACAAGCCACTCATGCGTTCTAAGGCTTTCCGCACGATCGCCAATCCAATACCTGTACCGGGATAGATTTCTACACCGTGGAGTCGTTCAAACACCCGAAAAATTCGCTCTTGATGTTCTGGTGCAATCCCAATGCCATGATCAACAACAGACAACTTGATCCAAGTAATATTTTCCTGAATATATTCCTCAAAGCAGATATGCACGATAGGTAAATCATCAGGTTTGACAAACTTGATGGCGTTGTTCAATAAATTGGTTAGGACTTGCACAAGGGTAGAGCGATGTGCCATGACCTGTGGTAAAGCATGGTCAATAATAATTTGAGCTTGGTGTTCCTTGATTTGCGCGTCTAATTGTTTCAGCGCTTCTCTAACTACAGTATTTAAGTCCACAGGTTGAATGGGAATTTGGATACGACCTAGACGACTGTAACTGAGCAAGTCAGTAATTAAGGTATCCATTTGCAGCGCTCCCTCAGCAATATAGTTGAGATAGCTTTGACCAAAAGAATCTAGTTGGTTGCTGTAATCTTCTAGTAAAGCTTGAGCAAAACCTTGCATAGTCCGTAGAGGAGCGCGTAAATCGTGAGAAACGGAGTAGTTAAAAGCTTCTAAATCCTGATTAACTTCTTGGAGTTGGGCAGTACGTTGTGATACTCGCTGCTCTAATTCTGTGGCATAATTTTGGAGTTGTTGGCGGAGTTGAGATTGTTGAATGGCGATCGCTAATTGTGCGGAAACTTCACTGGCAATTTCGACAATTTCACTACTAAAGGTTGTTGCGTCAGCTTTAGCTAAAATGATTTCACCAATCACACTATCTTCCACCTGCATGGGGATAATTAAGCAACTATTTAATCCAGTAGCTAGTAATTTTTTGACAATTGGCGGATGCTGGTTCTCTACTGAAAAAATGTGGGTAGTCTGAAGAACTTCCACAGGCGTAAAATCGGTAATTGGCCAGATACTACCTTCAACTAGCTGTAATTCACCATCACCATTAGCTGCAAGCACCGCGGCTGTATTGTCCTCAAAATTAAACAAAATAGAAAATGCTTGTTGGCAATTTATCAGTTGACGCAACCTTGACAAACCATCCCTAATAATTGTCGCATCAGGTTGAGCCGATAAAATGGCGCGGTCAATTTGATGCAAATCAGCCAAGCGTTGAGCCGAAAGTTGAGCATTTTTAGTTTGCTCAATCGCAGTTTTCATGGCCTGTTCATAAGTTTGCGATACCTTGAAAATTTGTTGTCGGATGTAATAAGCAAGAATTAGCCCAATTAACAATGCCAAAATAATGCTAGTTGCCCTGACTTGTTGCGCGGTATGACGCGCAGTCCGGCTGCGTTTGTTACGTAATTGTTCTTCTGTAGTAATAAAAGCCGCGATTTGCTGGCGCATTGCATCCATCTGCTGCTTACGCACCTCAAAAGCTGTTAAAGGTTCAACATTTCCTTGCTGACGACGTTTCACTGCTTGCGAGATGAGACGATTCCATTCTTGATAATTCACCTCTAATTGCTGCACACGTTGAACTTGGGGAGGATTATCTGCAACTAAATGTTTTAATTCTAGAAAAGCAGCGCCAGTGATTGGCTTGGCTTCTTGATAAGGTTCGAGAAATTCTGGCTTTCCTGTGAGGATATAACCGCGAGAGCCTGTCTGCTCATCTAATAGTAGTTTATGGGTGCGGTAAGCCTGAGCAATGACCTGATCTGTATGATCTACCCATTCCAATGCTGAAAGTAGGCGGTTGACTTGCCACAGGGAAACCCCAGAAAATGACAATAACAGAACGCTGGGAAAAGCGATCGCACTTGTTAGCCGACGGCGGAAAATAGACTTAGCAATTTGCAGCAGCATAACACTATGCTAATAGCTCTGTCTGAAAATTAGCATAGTGTGGGCGTAGGTGCGATCTACCTAAAAGTGTTACTTCCCTAGTCTCAATTTTCCAAATAAGTATCCAAACTAGGAACATCAACCCAACTGCTTGTTTGATGGGATTGATGAGATAAATCCATCAACAATTGCGAATAAACACCTTCTCGCAAGGATGGAACTATGGACTGCTGTTGGTCAATTCCTTGCAACCATTGGTCTACTACCCTAATGAATGCAGAAATGCGGCCATCAGTGAAGTTTTGGGTAAACATTAACTGCTGTGGGATTTCAATTTCTGCTAAAGGTTGTCCTACTTGAGAACCCCAAACGCGAAAACCGTGGATGTAGTCTTTTTGATTTTCGCTGCCTAATACTAAAGTACCGCGATCGCCATACACTTCAACCCAATGGGTTCTCGGTGCATGAACCACCGCACTAATATTCAGTTGACAAGGTGTTCCATCAGCTAATTCTAGGGATAACAAACAGTTATCATCCGTCTCCACTGGTTTGAGTTGACCATTGCTAGGGTCAATCCGATTGGGGATAGCTGTACTTAAATAAGCGCTTAATCGGCGGACTGACCCAAATAACCAATAAATATAATCAAAGGCGTGGGAACCCAACGAACCTAATGCACCACCACCTTTTTCTTGAGAAGAATACCAATTCCAAGGGCGGGAAGTATCAGCGCGAGAAGAACCAAACCAATCAATTTTAATTAAGCGTTTGTTGCCGACATAACCTGATGTTAATAATTCTGCAAATAATTGCCATCCTGGGACAAAGCGAAATTCAAAATCAACAACCGCCGTTACCTTATTTACTGTTGCTAAATTATATAACTCCTTGGCTTCGTCTGCATTTAAAGTTGTCGGTTTTTCTAATAATAAATGTTTGCCTGCTTGTAGCACAGTTTTTGCCATTTCATAGTGTAGAAATGGTGGTGTTGATATACTAACTGCTTGTACTTTTGGGAGTTTGACAATATCTGCAACACTATTACAAGCATGAGGAATATTATGAGCATTGGCAATGGCTTGAGCTTGATGAATATCCCGATGATAAACAGCAACCACCTCAGTTCTGGGATGGGCATTAAACCCAGGAATATGCACTTTTTGACCAAATCCAGTACCGACTACAGCCACACCAATTACATTCTGATTCATGGTTAATTCTGCCCAGCGAAATTAAATTTAACAATAGATCTATTATCTACTAAATTTCCATCTGGCTATAGTCCTGACTGCTGGAATTTGGCTGAAATTAATTCCAAAACTGAGAGCTATTAGTAAAATAATAATAATGTAAATAACTATATATAGAGGCAGAGATGTTTGAAAAATAAATGATTATTTGCCCTAAGTGTCTACCCAAAAATATCGGATTTTTTGCCTTTTTCAAATAAACAAAGGTAATAAAATATTTATCAGGGGAATATAAACAGGGATATTAAAAAATACTGCGTTTATTAAGCAAATTGGTAGCCTGATAAGCGCTGCAAGATGACATGACATAGCCCATAATCTTGCTTGGTATTCAATATTGTAATTCATTTTTTCCAGCGTTAGCGGCAATGTTCTTTATGATAAATCTTAATGGATGCAAACGTCTCTAGGAATAATAGTCATAAAATTACTGTAGATGTTGATTTTTGAACCTTAAGAGATTAACTTGTAAAAATTTAAGAGATATATTAGCTTTTCATAAATTAAAGTCTGTTTTTAGATAGTAGTTGATTTTCTAATGTTGGTAATATTACTGAAACTTTATAAAAAGTAAAGTTTCTATTTTTATATATAAAAATTAGAAGATTTTTTTAAAACTTCTGGATAATAAATATTGATATAGTTAAACTATTAGCTAGTAATAATATTACTAGTTTTAAGTAATTAAATACCAAAAAAAATTCTAGGTTAAAATATTGCAGGTAAACTAATGTATACACCTCAAAAACTAAGAGTTACGCCTTCGCAACTAGTAGCCATCACAGTACTATTAACATTACTCTTATTTATTCCTCAAATTTGGCTTAATTGGCAAGCGTATTATAATTTCAACAATCTGACTAAAAATGAATTTAGATTACAGAAATTGAGCGATGAAATTATTTATCTTGATGAAGTATTAACCATGTCAGCACGGATGAATGCTGCTACAGGTAACTTGATGTGGGAAAAACGCTATCGTCAATTTGAAGTAAAACTTGATAATGCTATTCAAGAATCGATTAAACTAGCGCCTCAAGCATATAACAGCAAGGATGCTGAAAAAATTGATGTTGCTAATCAGCAGTTAGTTAAAATGGAATATCAATCTTTTGATTTAGTCAAAAAGAATAAACAACAAGCAGCACAACAACTATTGTCTAGCCGCAAATATGAGACGCAAAAACAGATTTATGCTGATGGCGTTATTAAAAGAAAGCAGAATATATCACTTGAGTTACAACAACAAGTCGCCAAATATCGCCAAAAAATATTTTGGGCAATTTTAGCTTCTATTATAAGTTTATTATTGCTAATTCCTGCATGGCTTTTGGTACTTAATTTATTGCGAGAATACTTAAAAGTGAAAAAAAATGCTCAAGTTGCTTTAGAAGAAACTAATTGGATTTTAGAAACAAAAGTTGCAGCAAGAACAGAAACATTAAATCAGAAAAATATTCAATTAGAACAGACATTACAAGAACTAAAAAACACTCAGGTACAACTGATTCAAACTGAAAAAATGTCTTCACTTGGTCAACTAGTAGCTGGTGTTGCTCATGAAATTAATAATCCGGTTAATTTTATTTATGGCAATTTAATATATGCGAAGGAATATACTCAGAAATTAATAGACTTAATTAAATTATATCAACAAGAATATTCTCATAATAACTCAAAAATAACTACTGTAATAAAGGAAATAGATTTAGAATTTATTCTTGAGGATCTGCCTAAAATCGTATCTTCAATGACACTCGGTGCTGATCGTATCCGTGAGATTATAATTATCTTGCGTAACTTTTCACGTCTTGATGAAGCTGACATGAAACCTGTTGATATTCATGAAGGAATTGACAGTACTTTGATAATTTTACAACATCAGCTAAAAGGTAAGCCGGAACAGAAAGAAATCAAAATTATTAAAGAATATTGTAGTAATTCACCTGTTGTTGAATGTTATGCAGGAGGATTAAATCAGGTATTTATGAATATTATTGGAAATGCTATTGATGCTTTACGCGAGAAGGAAGTAAAAGATTTAAAACAAGCAAAGGAACGAAATGCTAGTTGCATTACAATTCAGACTCAAGTGAAAAATGCAGAATCTTTAATAATTAGCATTAAAGATAACGGTTTAGGTATAAGTGAGGAATATAAAAATAGATTATTTGACCCATTTTTTACTACTAAACCTGTAGGCAAAGGTACAGGTTTAGGGTTATCTATTAGTTACCAGATTATAGTAGATAAGCATCACGGCAAAATTAACTGTATTTCATCTCCAGGAGAAGGGACAGAATTTGTGATTGAAATTCCGATAAAGCAGACAAAATAAGTAGTCAATCAATTTTAGATTTTGGATTTTAGATTTTAGATTAACTGGGTAAGTCCTATCAACTAACTCTCAGCGCAAAATTCGCATTGTCAAAGGATAACGATAATGTTCTCCATGATATGCTTTGATGGCAGCAAAAGTGACAAGAAAAGATTGTAAAAAAAGTAACCCAAAAATTAAAAATGTCCAGACTAAAAGCAAACCATCTAAAACCGATTTAATTTCGTTAACTGCACCATTAGTTGTGATGGCAATACCACAGCTACCCAGTACCAGTAACAAAGAAAAAATAATTATAATTAAAGTATACAAAGTTAGTGAGATTTGAAAGTTTAAAGATTCTCTACCTTGAAAGTCAATCCAAGGATATTGAGATTTTTTTAGCCGCCAAATTACTAAGGGTAATAAAATATTCAGCGGTAAATACAAAGGAATACCCAGAAAGACTAATCCAAATAACAATAGCCATGCTACTAAAGCCGAAATATGACATAACATCGCCCATGTACGCATTTGTTTTTGGACTTGTTTTCTCATGGCTTGTTAATTAAGGCTGTGGATAAATAAAATTGATATCTACCACACTACCTTTAAACTAGCAGGACAAAAGTTTAAAATTTGAGTATTTCTCGCTCATAATTTTCGGGTAAAGGTTCTACTTCCCAGACGATACCTTCGCCTGGTTCTAAGGCGACTTCTACATAGAGTTGTTCAACAGCGGTTGTGGCTATATCTTCGTTGTTGGGGAAAGGTTGTAAGTCTTCTGTGAGGAGTCGGATTTTAAAACCGCCGGGAATAGCTGCGCCAACTATGGCGTTACGCAATTCAAACCGCCAGTAGGGTGAGTCTGGTTCGCCTTGGGGTGTAATTGTGAGTTCGTAGAATTGTCCAGCGATCGCCAGCCGTCGTGATATATTCACCTCAGTTTGTCTATCGCCTACACTCCGCGACGCTGCACTTAATTCTAAATTCCAGCGTTCCCAACCAATAGTTTCTGCAAGTTGCGATACGCCACTTTGCAACCATTGTAAAACTGAACGCTGTTCTGGTAATCCGATGCGTTTTTCATAAAGATTTTGTCGCCAACCGCTATGTTCAATTAACCCACCCCACAGTTGAAAGGGAATTGCTAACCGCGGGGTGATGACTTCGGTGTTAGCGAGGCGGTCAATTAAGTTGTGCGCTTGGGCTTGTGGTAGGGTGGGAATTGCTGTAACAGTGCTGCGTGTCGGTTCTGCTGGACAAAATTCTCGCGCTACCGCTAAGACACTAATATCAGTAATTATCTCAGTCGCATCTAAAGAGTAAGTGCGATCGCCTGGATCATAATTTCCTTTATGCTTGAGTTGGGCATGAGTGCAATAACCCCAAACTCTGACATAGCCTGCATCTGGTTCTACTTGCACAGCTAAATAATAATCACCCAACCAACTTGGTAAATCTACCCATTCTTGTGGTACGCGCAACTCACTCAAATCGATACTTTCACTGGGAACTAAGATAAATCTCATTGCATCTACTGTAATAGGAGTTCCATTCACCAGTTCCCAAAAACTGGATAATGCAGTGGTATTTGGCCAAACCTTTGCCTGTGGTGTAAAGTCCTCCTGTAACCAAGGTAAGACAGCATTCAGGCAAAGTTCATTTAAATAGGCTTGATAATCAGCACTAGGATGAGAAAAAGCTTGACTGCGTTGGCTGAATTCGGGAATCTCTAAAATTAAGTCTGTGGAATTGGTTAAAGTAAAAGTCATGGCGGTTTCTCCGGGGAATGGTTTGGCTAGTTTTGGCGCTACCAGGGAAACAATCTCTTCCCCGCACAGGCTACAAAATGAATTTGGGTATAAGTTAGTGAGAAGATGCACTGTAGTAATTTTGTAGCCATTCTTCCATCACAGCACTCATACTTTTTAGTAAGTCTGATGTCACAGAAATATGCAGACTATCTTTGCACCAGTTAGCTAAAGACCGAAACAAAACCTCCTTCGCTTTGGTTAGTCGCCGCGAAACAGTATATTGTTTCATATCTAGTTGTTTAGCGATCGCATCTTGATTAAGTTGCTGTGCATAGTATAGTTGCAATATTTCCTGAAGTTGCGCTTCTAGTTGGGCGATTGCCGTTGTTAATATTTGATTAATCTCACCTTGCTGTTGAGTTCTCGCTTGTGCTTCTTCTTGGGCGACAATTTCGTTAATTAAAGATTCTTGCGTCCCTGGTAAATTATCCAGCAACTCAAATCCATCATCACCACCTTTGGAGACATTGAGAGAATCGGGGGTGGGATAAAGATACTTGCGAACAGCTTTCGCCGCACTGAGTAGCCACTTTTCCAGAGTTTCGGGATTAGCTGGTTGGCTACTTTGGGAATTGTAGAATTTCGCGATCGCTTCCCAAGTGGTATCATCAGGGCGAGATAATTGCCGAGAGTTACTCGCTTTGGTAGGAACATACAAAGTTTTGAAAGCATTCCCAGCCAAAATGTAAGCGCGGACTGTCTCTGGGGATAAACCAGCATTTTGCAAAGATTCTTCTAATCGCTTTTGACTAGTTTTGCGTAACAAACCCCAATCACTACAGATATCGACTTCTTGACGCTGACGCAAAGTTTCGCGGATAGCGGTACTAAAAATCAGACTAGCGTAGTTTTTTAAAGTACTAGTTTGGGAAGGATTGAAACCTTTGAGAACACGTTCAACTTGAGCGATCGCAATTTGAAAACAATCAGATAATTTAAATTGGCTACTAGCAAAACCAGCACAAGTTTTTTGCGATGTCCAATAACAAGGTTCTTGTAAATACGCCGTGAGATGCTGTTTCGCTAAGGATGCGGTGGCTGAATCTTGGCAAAATTTATACCAATACAGTACCCAGAAATATTCCGAATTTTCTTTGGGTATTTTCTGAAGACAACCTTGGATACTGCGACGCAAGCGCGATTCCGTCGCCCAACGACTGAAGCGATCAGCATCAAACTGCACGAAAGTTGAAAAAATTTCAATAATGCTTTGTCGAGGTTGCATAAAAAACTGACAATCCGACCTATAGGATAACGAAAGCTGCACAAACTTTACTACAAGGGCATTGCATTATGTTTCGGCTGTTAATGAAATCTTTAGGGCGATCGCTTAAATGTCAATTGTCGCTAATATCATAATGGAATTTTCCATATTTAACGGGGAGCGGAGGTAGATAAATGGTTCAGTCGCTACCAATTCCTATAAGTGTTGACCAGTTCCTAGACTGGTATCCAACCAATTCAACCCAGTTTCGTTATGAACTTCATCATGGATTTATTAAACAAATGCCACCACCAACAGGTGATCATGAGTTAGTTATTGCATTCTTAGTTAAACAAATTTTACTGGAGTGCGCCCGTCTTTCAAAACCGTTAGACATTCCTAAAATGGCATTTGTTCAATCAACTGAAGGTGAATCTGCTTTCTTACCTGATGTGCTGTTATTGAATCGTCTTAACCTAGTCAACGAGTCATTATGGAGAACCAAATCAACGTTAACTCAAGCGGATTCAATCCCTTTGGTAATTGAGGTAGTGAGTACGAACTGGCGTGATGATTACTTTACCAAACTTGGTCAGTATGAAGCTATTGGCATTCCAGAATACTGGATCATAGATTATGCGGCTTTGGGTGGAAAAAAATTTATTGGCAATCCTAAACAACCCACTATCTCGATTTACTCATTGCTTGAAGGAGAATACCAAGTTAAACAATTCCGAAACAGCGATCGCATTGAATCACCTACATTTCCAGAATTAATTTTAACTGCCGAACAAATTTTTCAATCTGCTGTAGCCAATTAGGGCGATCGCCCTCTAACTTCTGACACCTGTAAACTGTACTTCCAGCTTCATGCCAATTTTTGTAGCCTTGAGGCGCTGTTTCACTACCTCAATTGTTAATTTCACTGCAATACATTTGCTCTAAAGTTACTCTGTAATTTGGGATAATTTAAGATAATTGACGGCAAAAATATCACCATTATTCGTGCGGCAAAAATATAGTCCCAATAATAAAAGCCGCCATATTTTAGTGGCGGCTTTCTTGTAAAATGGGCAGTACCAGACTCGAACTGATGACATCCTGCTTGTAAGGCAGGCGCTCTACCAACTGAGCTAACCGCCCGTTCATTTCACTAACAATCAATATAGCAAAATATTTTGAATCGCGCTAGTATTTTTGAGAAAAAATTTTTTCCTTCTTTTTGAGAACCTGTAAATGCCCTCTGGTCAAACGCACGATCGCATTACTTTATGGGCTTTGCCGTTGGTGGCGGGTGTGTCTTTCTGGCAGACTCGCAGTAGCAGCGTGACTCTGCTGGTGGCTGGTGGGTTTATGTTTGGCGGTCTGATGTTTGGCCCCGATTTAGATATTTACTCTCGGCAATATCAACGCTGGGGATACTTGCGGTGGATTTGGCTACCTTATCAAAAAAGCTTGCGTCATCGTTCTTTCTTATCACACGGGCCGATTATTGGCACGACGCTGCGGGTAATTTACCTTTTGGTGTTGCTGGCGATCGCAGCTTTAATCGTGTCGGTAATTATCGAAAAACTGGGAAGCACCGCATTTAATTGGCAAGCTTTAGGTAAAAATGTCGAGCGATCGCTTGTTGGTTATAGTACAGAATATCTTGCCCTATTTCTTGGTTTGGAACTCGGCGCGATGAGTCATTCTCTTAGCGATTGGGGCGGTTCGGCATATAAGCGAATGCAAAAGCAGGGAATTCGCGGTTTAATTCCTCACAAAGTCAAGAAACGTAAAGTATCAAGTCGCATTAGTCAGCCTAAACCTAAACCTAAACTTAAATCTAATAACAAGAAACCAAAATTGTAATCCTGTTGCTATCCTCACAAGTTCCTCAAATTGTTCTTCTAAATTAACAGTGTAGGTAAGACAAGCTTTATTTACTTAGGCGTTTTCCCGCTGATTCATCTGTGCATTCTGACTCCTGAATTCTATTAATATCAAGCAGCTACTAAAGTTTTTCCCCATAAAAATCAATTAGGAGAAGAATTTATGTCTATTGCCAAAATAATACAATCAATTACAGATGGTACGACGCAAGTTTTCACTTATATTTTAGGTGCAGCCAAGAGAATTTTTAGTCCTAGAGATGATAATTACCCAGAAACGGGCGTTCAACCATTTGAAGGTGATATTTCTGAAGATAAACGTAGACATTAAGGTTATATGGGCGACCAAGTAAGTCGCCCCAATCAAGTAAGGCGGCAAATATGATTACTGTTAGGAAAATTAACGATGAGTTAGCGATCGCCGGACAAATTACATTAGACCAATTACAGGAATTGGCTAATGAGGGTTACAAGTCTATACTCAATTTGCGATCGCCAGATGAAACAAACTCATTAGATAACGAACAAGCAAAAGTGGAGTTGTTAGGATTACAGTATATTAATTTTCCGACAAATTTGAGAGAAATTAATCATCAAGCCGCACTCGAAATTTTTCGAGTTATCAATCAATCATTAAAACCTACGTTGATTCATTGTGATGATGCTATTCGTTCAGCTGCCATAGTCTTTTTATATATTGCTACTAAACAAGGTGTGACTTTTGAAAACGCACTCCAACAAACTATCAATTTAGGCTTAATTTCTTCTCATTGCTAAAAATAATCTGATTAATCATTTATTTTTATTCTTTTATAGCTGTAGCCAAGGTAGTTAGGACATCGGTAAGCGATAAAACTTAGACAATAAAAGACTTTTAACTCTGTCACCTGTCACCTGTCACCTGCTATATAAAAACACCATGATAAATTGGTGCCTCATCATCAAAAATCCACATTAAAAGAGGCGATTTAAAATGACTAAAACTTTGATTAATCTGACAATATCCATAGTTATTCAAGAGCTTGAGAGTATTTTAGACACTTACCCTCATCATCCCTATCAGGAAGCTTTTGCCAATCCAGATATTAGGCAAACTCTAGTTGCTTATATTTTAAGCCGAATTCCCAATCAGTACATCACAGTTGATGCCGCAGAAAAACCAGAATTTAATTGTTCCGAATCTATGTGTCGTTCTTTAGAACGTTCATTGCACTTAGAATCCGTTATTCGCCAAGGAATTGAAAAAGTCTTAGGTGAAGCAGAGGAGGATATTCATCGCTACATCCCCGAAGCAGTTGATCCCAATTTAGCTGCATCTCATTGGTTTGGCTAAGAAGACAATTGAATGAGACTGTTGGCGATCGCCAATGAGTGCTACAAAAAAGATAAATAGTCAATTCCTCTCATATTGGGAACTTAGTGTGTAAAATTCGTGTCTTTCAAAGCACTGAGAAACTTATGTAATCGCAATGTCGAAAACATCTTTAAATAGAGGGATACGATTATCTTTGACGATATTGGCTTTCTGCGTCACATCAACAACTAATACCATCACTAATGCTCAAGAAGCACCACCGATATTTGGAGATGTGACTGTCAACCATCCATTTTCCCCAGATCCTCTAACTGTTCGGGGAATGAGTGGCGGTTCATTCTCTGGGAGTAAAATTGCTGGTAGGAGAGAAACACTTACTGGGCCTTGTGATGGATTTGTGGATGAGGCACCAGACCATACCTTAGCACTCACAACCAAATTTGATTATCTCAAATTACAAGTGCAGAGTCCCCAGGATGTAACTATGATTGTTAAAGGGCCTGGCGGTACATGGTGTAATGACGATTTTGAGGGCAAAAATCCTGGTATGAGTGGTGAATGGCTACCAGGAAATTATCAAATTTGGGTAGGTTCATACAAAGAAGGTCAATATTACCCTTACACGTTGAAGATTACGGAAGTGAAATAGTTCAGAAGGCTTACATTCTCAACTTTCAGCAGCATATTGATTACCTGAATTGATGTAGATTCAGGTTCTACCTTTCCTGGAGACGTTGTTCAATCCTCAAGGCTGATTGATCTCTAGCTAAATTACCTTGTAAACCACCAGTGTGAACAAGCAGTAGGCGATCGCCTTTACTAAAAAATCCTTGTTGTAATAAATCCATCACCCCATAAAACATCTTGGCGGTGTAGACGTAATCTAAAGGTATACCGTGGGTTTGGTGAAATTGCTGGCTAAACTTGAGTAGTTCATCGTTGATTTTGGCATAACCGCCGAAGTGGTAATCACAGATTAATTCCCCCGTACACACAGAGTTATTTGGTGTTGGTAAACCAGAAGCAAGATAACTCTGTAATAAGCTGTCAATTTCTGATTGCAGAAATGAACCATTTTTGAGGATGGGAAAAGCGATTCCTCTCTGCTTGTGAGTTAGTGAAAGTAAAATACCTGCAAAAGTCGTACCTGTACCACAAGCAACGCAAACAATATCAAAGTCTCCAACTTCTGGGAGTATTTCTGTACAACCGCGCACACCGTTTAAGTTACTTCCACCTTCAGGAATGATAAATACTTCACCGTAGCGTTCTTTTAGCTGTGCGTGTAATTCTGTGGTGTGGCGTTGTCTGTAAGTAGTGCGATCGCAATATACAAGCTGCATACCCTGTTGTACAGCAAAACTTAAAGTAGGATTCAGTGGTAATCTTTCCTCACCACGGATAACCCCAATTGTCTGCAATCCAAATAATTTCCCTGCGCCTGCGGTTGCAAAAATATGGTTAGAATAAGCACCGCCAAAGGTTAGCAGTTGGGAAAAATTCTTCTCCTCAGCCTCTAAAAGATTGTATTTCAACTTAAACCACTTATTCCCATTCACCCACGGGTGCATTAAGTCGAGACGCAGCACTGATAGTTTTATCCCAGCACGTTGGGTAATGTTGCAATGAATCTGTTGAGTAGGCGGAGGAAGAAAGATTGAGGACATGGAGACTATTGCACTTCTAATGGCCTTCAGATACCCGAATTCTTGAAGAAGTCGGGTATCTGCTCATTTAAAAACTAATGATAAACATTGATTAATTACAATGCTAAACCAATTTTAATCATAAATAAAACTTCCTGATGAGTAACTTTAGAAATTGGCATTTTACCAAATGAAAATAACAGTTCAATATAAGAGTAAGCAGATTCACTCCAGATAAATTTCTTTTTGGAGAAACCCAATGGTAGCACTCACAGAAACTACTCCAATTTTTTCTCATCCATCACGTTTAACTATCCAAACTATTGAAATTGCCACTCAAACTACCGCAATTCGTTGCCTTGATTGGGATAGAGAGCGTTTTGATATTGAGTTTGGTTTACGTAATGGTACAACATATAATTCTTTCTTAATTCAAGGTGAAAAGATTGCTTTAGTTGATACTTCACACCGTAAGTTTGAGCAATTGTACTTAGAAATATTAACAGGATTAATTGAGCCAACAAAAATAGATTATTTGATTATTAGTCACACAGAACCAGACCATAGTGGACTAGTTAAAGATATTTTGCGATTAGCGCCAAATATTACTGTTGTGGGTGCGAAAGTAGCGATCCAATTTTTAGAAAATATGGTTCACCAGCCATTTAAATCTATAATTGTGAAAAATGGCGATCGCTTAGATTTAGGCAATGGTCATGAATTAGAGTTTATCTCGGCTCCTAACCTGCACTGGCCGGATACAATCTTTACTTATGACTACAAAACAGGCATTCTGTACACCTGTGATGTGTTTGGGATGCACTACTGCGATGACCATACATTCGATGAAAATTTAGCCATTATTGAAGAAGATTTTCATTATTATTATGACTGCCTGATGGGGCCAAATGCGCGGTCAGTTTTGGCAGCTTTAAAACGCATTGAAAAATTAGAGATATTAACAGTAGCAACAGGTCACGGGCCATTGCTAAAACACAATACTTCTGAATGGATAAACCGCTATCAAACTTGGAGTTTAGAACAAACAAAAACTGAGTCATTTGTAGCGTTATTTTACACAGAAGATTACGGTTATAGTGAAGGTATTGCCCGTTATATTGCACATGGTATTACTAGAACTGGAGTAGTAGTTGAATTAGTACCGCTGAATAACACTGAACCTCAAGAAATTCGGGAATTAGTCTCACAAGCTGCTGGTTTAGTAATTGGAATGCCACCCCAATCTGCTATAGTTGCCCAAACAGCATTAAGTACGATATTGGCGGCGGCTCATCATAAACAAGCTGTGGGTTTATTTGAGTCGGGAGGAGGGGAAGATGAACCAGTTTATCCTTTACGCAACAAGTTTCAAGAAATTGGATTAACTGAAGCTTTTCCACCAATTTTAATTAAAGAAACTCCCACCAGAGCCACAGAACAATTGTGTGATGAAGCGGGGACAGATATTGGATTATGGTTAAACCGCGATCGCGCCATTAAACAAATCAAGTCCATCAACACTGATTTAGAAAAGGCTCTGGGACGCATTAGCACAGGCTTATACATCATCACCGCCAAAAAAGCCGAAATTCACAGCGCCATGTTTGCGTCTTGGATAACACAAGCCAGCGCCAATCCTTTAGGCGTAGCAATTGCTGTGGCTAAAGAACGCGCCATTGAATCCTTGATGCACGTAGGCGATCGCTTTGTGTTAAATGTCCTGGAAGAAGGGAACTATCAAGGTTACATGAAACACTTCCTCAAGCGTTTTCCTCCTGGTAGCGATCGCTTTGCTGGCGTGAAAACCTATCCTGCGGCGAATGGTTCCCCCATTCTTGCTGACGCTTTAGCTTACATGGAATGTGAAATCACCAGCCGTATGGATTGTGGCGATCATTGGGTGATTTATAGCACTGTGAAAACCGGACGAGTAGCCAACATCAATGCACTCACCGCTGTTCATCACCGCAAAGTTGGTAATCACTACTAAATAAAGGCAAAAGTAAAAAGGCAAAAGTAAAAAGCGCAAAGTTGAGCCAGTCACTTGCGGGGGTTTCCCCCGTTGAGTGAACTGGCGTGGCGGTGTCGGTTTCCGTCCCCGAAGTTTGCTCAACGCGGGGAACCCGCGCACGCAACTTCTCTTCGCCTAACTTTGTAAGAAGGTAAAAGTAAAAAGAAAATATTTATTACCTTTTTACTTGGTTAATAATCCATCATTCTTTATAACAAACCATGTATAAACCTGTTGATGATAACTCAATTAATGCCTATGAACTCAATAGAGTTCGTGTTGTTCGCAGCTTAGAAATGATTCAAGATGTGATTGTCATTTCTTTATGTATTGGCTTATTTAGCTTCATGGTTATTCAGGTGAGAGATATGTTTCTCTCGCTGTTACCTCCTCTGAACTTTCAAGTTGTCACTGCCGATATTCTTTTCTTGTTAATTTTAGTTGAGTTGTTCCGGCTGCTGATTATTTACTTGCAAGAACAACGTATATCTATTGGGGTAGCAGTCGAAGTTTCTATTGTTTCTGCTTTACGAGAAGTGATTGTTAAAGGTGTACTAGAAACTAATTGGACTCAAGTTTTAGCGACTTGTGCTTTCTTATTAGTCCTAGGAATTCTCTTAGTTTTACGAGTTTGGCTACCGCCTACATTTGAAGGTATTGATCCAGAACAACAAGTATCTCAACGCTACAAAAGCCATCGCATAAATCATTAGTAAATACGAAGTATGAAATGGATAAATTAGTATATCCAGCTTGATAAAAATTCATGGCTTGACCGATGAGTAACTTGGAAAAATCAAGCCTCTATCATAAAGCACCAAAAATTTTCATACTTCGTATTTCATACTTCAAACTTTTTACGAGGTTAATATATCCATGACTACTATCACACCCAGTCGTCCTAGAGATGTTCAGGTTGCAGAAATTGGACAGGATACAATAATTTTGCGATCGCGGACTTGGGAAAGACTAAAATTTGAGGTGGAATATTCCCGCCAAAAAGGAACCACAGCCAATTCTTATTTAATTAAAGCTGATAAAACAGCTTTAATTGACCCGCCTGGTGAATCTTTTACTGACATTTATATCCAGGAACTAGAACAACATCTCGATTTAGCCACTCTAGATTATATTATTCTCAATCATGTTAACCCCAACCGCCGCACCACACTTCAAGTATTACTATCTCATGCACCACAAGCAACGGTAATTTGCTCTCGTCCGGCGGCTAATGCTTTGAAATCCTCTTTTCCCGAATGGGAAGCACATATTCAAGCGGTACGTTCCGAAGATACTTTAGATTTAGGACAAGGTCATTTTCTATCATTTATCACTGTACCAACTCCTCGATGGGCAGATGGACTCTGTACTTATGATTCTGGTAGCAAGATTTTGTATACAGACAAATTTTTTGGCGCTCATATCTGCGAAGATACCCTTTTTGACGAAGACTGGAAAAAATTAGATGCAGAACGCCGTTATTATTTTGAGTGTCTTCATGCACCCCAAGCCAAACAAGTCGAAGTAGCCTTAGATAAATTGACAAGCTTAGGCGCGAGATATTATGCTCCGGCGCATGGCCCAGTTGTGCGTTATAGCTTGAGTCGTTTTACTTACGATTACCGCCAATGGTGTCAAGGGCAAAAATCGCCAGAGTTTAGCGTGGCTTTACTGTATGCTTCAGCTTATGGGAATACGGCAATTTTAGCAAATGCGATCGCTCAAGGATTAATTCAAAATGGTATTAATGTAGAGTCAATCAACTGCGAACTAGCAGACACAGCAGAAATTACTCGCCTCATAGAAGCCTGCGATGGATTTATTATTGGTTCACCCACTTTAGGCGGTCATGCACCGACACAAGTGCAAACAGCTTTAGGAATAGTACTTTCAACAGCCACAAAAACTAAGTTAGCAGGTGTTTTTGGTTCCTACGGTTGGAGTGGCGAGGCTATTGATTTATTAGAAAACAAACTCACAGATGCCAATTATCGTTTAGGGTTTGAAACCATCCGCGTACGCTTTAGCCCAACTGAAGAGATTCTCCAACAGTGTACAACTGCGGGTGCTACCTTTGCCCAAACTTTAAAAAGGAATAAAAAACTCCGTGTCCCTCGTCAAGTAGTTACAGAAGCACAAGTAGACCGTACAGAACAAGCTGTAGGAAGAATTGTTGGTTCTTTGTGTGTTGTGACAACTCGTGACCAAAATAGCCACAAAGGTATTTTAACTTCTTGGGTATCACAGGCAACTTTTAATCCACCAGGAATTATGATTGCAATTTCTCAAGAGCAAAACGCTGATTTGATGCGTCATCCTGGCGATAAATTTGTGTTAAATATTCTTAAAGAAGGTAGAAATGTCCGCCGCTATTTTTCCCGTCATAGCACTTCGGGAGACAACCCATTTTCCAATCTTGGCACACAAACTGCGGCTAATGGTTGTCTCATTCTTGATGACGCATTAGCCTATTTAGAATGCACAGTGCAGAATCAATTGGAATCTGGAGACAGATGGTTGATTTATGCGGTTGTCGATAAAGGAGAAATGTTAACTTATGATGGTATGACTGCTATTGAACATCGGAAATCAGGGAGTTTTTATTAATCTTGTGATCTCGATTTATAGCGTTTTTTAAAACACCAATTCAGTAATCATAAAATAACCTCTCCCCTAACCCCTCTCCGCGTCGGAGAGGGGAGTTGAACTACCTCCCTCCCTCGCAGGGAAGGAGGCTGAGGGGTTAGGTTTTTGAGAATATTTAATCTACCTTTTGCAATTGTGCTACTCTGGGGTCAATAATTTTTTGACCTAAACTAGCAAATTTAATTGCTACAGATATTTTATTTCCTGTACCAAAAACATGAGTTATTTCCCCAATTCCAAAGGTTTTGTGTAGTACTTGATCACCAACTTGCCAATTGTGAGAGCCTTCTTGCTGTACGTTGTTTGTTGTAGCAGTTTTAGGATAATTTTGACGAATTTTACTTTGGCTAGTTAATAATTCTGGGGGTAATTCGTCGAGAAATTGCGATCGCAATGCAGGTTCCCGTGAACCATATAAACGGCGTTCGCGGGCGAAGGATAAATGTAACCTTTCTTGGGCGCGGGTAATTCCCACATAACACAAGCGGCGTTCTTCTTCTAAGGATGCAGGATCATTCATAGAACGGTAGTTGGGGAATAATCCCTGTTCTAAACCCACTAAAAAGACTACGGGAAATTCCAATCCTTTAGAAGCGTGCAGAGTCATCAAAGAAACCGCTGTTTGTCCTTCTTTTAAATTATCTAAATCAGAACTCAGGGCGGTACTTTGCAAAAAGGCTGTTAAGGAAACATCTTCATTTTCTTCTTGAAATTGCAAGACGGCGTTATAAAGTTCCTGAACGTTTTGAATTCTATCTTCTGCTTCATCAGTACCTTGACTTTGCAAATCTTGAACGTAACCAGATTCTTCTAACAAACCCATGACAATTTCCGAAACTGGAACCGTGGCGACTTGTTCTTGATAACGGCCAATCATTTGGCCAAAGTTATTCACCGCTTTTGCAGAACGCCCAGCCAACGTATTCACAGATGTTTCATCGCTGAGAATTTCCCACAAGCTGACACCTAATTGCTGCGAGGCGTTAATTAAGTTATCAATGGTGGCTTTACCAATTCCCCGTCGGGGAGTATTAATTACCCGCAATAAACTGACTGTATCAGATGGGTTGGCGATCGCTCTGAGATAAGCTATCACATCTTTAATTTCTTTCCGGTCATAAAATTTCATCCCCCCCACCACTGTATAAGGGATTTGATTTCTCACCAACAATTCTTCAAAGGGGCGAGATTGAGCGTTGGTGCGATACAAAATAGCAAAACTACCCCAATTTAATTCGGGATGTTGATGTTCTAAAGTCCGTATTTGCCGAATGACAAAATCTGCTTCCGCCAGTTCATCATCAGCTTTATGACAATAAATTTGTTCACCACTTCCCCGTGTTGGCTTGAGAACTTTATCAATGCGTTGGGTATTATTTTCAATTAATTCGTTTGCCGCTTGCAAAATATTTTCACAAGAGCGATAGTTTTCTTCTAACTTCACCATTGTGCGGGTATCTTCATCTGGCAACCCATCGCCAAAATCGTTCTGAAATTCCAGTAAAATAGTAAAATCTGCCATACGAAAACTATAAATTGATTGGTCAGCATCGCCTACTACAAATACCGAGCGATTCTGCCAATTCCATTCGCTTTTTCTCTCTTCACCGTTGGTCACTAACAACCGAATCAAGTCATATTGAGTGCGGTTGGTATCTTGATATTCATCTACTAAGATATGACAAAACTTGCGATGCCAATAACCTAATACTTGCTCGTTTTGTTGAAATAACTTAGTAGGGACAAGAATTAAATCATCAAAATCAAGGGCGTTGTTTTCTGCAAGTTTATCTTGATAGGAACTGTAAACTTGAGCTATTACCCGTCCGCGATAATTAGGCTGGTCTTTTTCAAATTCTTGGGGTGACAAACCTTGGTTTTTGGCGTTACTAATAGCGTAGCGTACAGAACGCGGTTCAAACTTTTTATCGTCGAGGTTTAATTGTTTAGTGACGATTTCTTTAACTAAAGATTGAGCATCAGATTCATCGAAAATTGAAAAATTCCGATTCCATTTGCGCCCCTTTTCATCTTGATATTTCTCAATATCAAACCGCAAAATCCGCGAAAATAAACTGTGGAAAGTGCCACACCACAAATCTTTGATGGTTGTGCGGTAAACTTGCGATCGCAGTTTTGTTTGTTCGTGTTCTGGTAATAAATCAAATTTTGTCCCGTGTTGCGTCATCGCCAATTGTTCGGCGAATAGCTTTTGAATACGTTCCTTCATTTCTCGTGCGGCTTTGTTGGTAAAAGTCACCGCCAAGATATTTTCCGGATTGACACGGTGTTTGAGAATCAAGTTAGCGATGCGATAAGTTAGTGCGCGTGTTTTACCAGAACCAGCGCCAGCCACAACTAACAACGGGCCACAATAGTGTTCTACGGCTTGACGTTGGCTAGGGTTAAGGTGACTGAGAAAATCAATAGTTGTAGTCATGGCGTGAGGGATGCGGGTGTGTCGCTGCTAGTCATAAGGTATTTTAGCAGTGTCAACCCTGTGGTTTTAACTAGAAAAGTGCGATCGCACAAATATCAAGCCAGAGTATTCTTGTTGATCATAAAGACTAACCCAAAAACGGAAATAAGTCTTACTAATGTGCTGTTATCAAACTTGAATATCATTCACTACAATAACAACGCTGCAATCTTGGCTTGCACTTCTTCAATCACTGTCTCTGGTAAAGACTCAACAAACTTAACATTACGAGCTTTCCAGTCTAAACACTTAATTTGATCTACAAGAATAACTCCGTAAGTCTTAAACCCTGATGGGATAATTACCTCCAAAGGATAGCCCTTCTGTTGCTTGGTGATAGGCATCAACAATGCTAAGGAAGTTTTCTCATTATAAGTATAGGGAGAAATCACAAAAGCAGGCCTCACACCTTTTTGCTCATGTCCTCTTGTGGGTTCAAAGTCTAAATAAACAATATCTCCCCGATTAGGAACGTAAGGATTCACTTGTGTTACCAAACTTCATTTCCTACATTGATTCCAGTATCAACTTCAGTATGGAGATTATCTGGAGTGATTTCTTGTACCAATTCTTCAAGTGAGTATCGCTTGCGAATTTTGGGTTTCACTACTAAATTTCCATCTACCACACCAATTTCCACTTCAGAACCTTCAGCTATTTGAATTTCTTTAGCTAAATTTTGGGGAATACGAACAGCAAGACTGTTTCCCCACTTTGTAATAGTTGCAATCATAAGACACCACTAAAATGAGTAAAACAACTTTAAGCAATCTGGGAATTAACTACGTATATACATAGTATATACGTATAATTAAACTTATTTGATTGTTTGGAACATAAACTTTACTAAACTAAATACCCCTCAACACTCCTCAGTATAAGTCTTGCAGCAGATGAAACACCCCGACTATCTCCTAATTGTATTAAGCTTTCGTGATTAACATTGGCTTACGTACTTGTCAATGAGTACATATTGCATATACTGAACAGTATAGTGATTATAAAGTTTTGTATAGCGAGGACTAGGAATGTACATAGTACAGATTGCCTCGGAATGCGCTCCTGTAATTAAAGCAGGCGGTTTAGGGGATGTTGTTTACGGACTGAGTAGAGAATTAGAGGGCAGGGGAAATTGCGTTGAAATCATTCTGCCCATGTATGATTGTATGCGCTACGACCATATTTGGGGTCTGCATGATGCTTACAAAGACTTGTGGGTACCCTGGTACGGTGCAGCAATTCACTGTTCTGTATACTGCGGCTGGGTGCATGGTAGGCTGTGCTTCTTTATTCAACCCCACTCCGAAGATAATTTCTTTAATCGCGGCTGTTATTACGGTTGTGATGATGACAATATGCGCTTTGCCTTTTTTAGCAAAGCCGCTTTAGAATTTTTAAATCAAAGCAACAAGCGACCTGATATTATCCATTGTCATGACTGGCAAACAGGCTTAATTCCCGTATTGCTGGCTGAGATTTACAAGTATAACGGTATGGAATATCAGCGGGTTTGCTACACCATCCATAACTTTAAGCATCAAGGAATAGGCGGTGGAGAAACCCTTGCGGCTACAGGTTTAAATCGAGAGGCTTATTATTTCCAATACGATAAGCTGCGTGACGACTTCAACCCCTTTGCGTTGAACTACATGAAAGGGGGTATTGTTTATGCCAATGCAGTCACTACAGTTTCGCCAAACCACGCTGAGGAAGCTCGTTATACAGAAGTTGGTTGTGGTTTAGGTCATACGTTACATTTGCATCAAGATAAATTCACTGGGGTGCTTAACGGTATCGATTACGATTTTTGGAATCCTGAAATTGACCGCTACATCCCCACGAACTATACCTACGAAGATTTTGAACAAAAAATATATAACAAAAAAGCTTTGCGAGAGCGACTCTTGCTTGACGCTGCGGATAAACCAATCGTTGCTTATATCGGTCGGTTAGATAATCAAAAAGGTGTGCATTTAGTACATCATGCTATTTATCATGCACTCAGTAAAGGCGCACAGTTTGTCTTACTTGGTTCAGCTACAGAAGCCGCAATTAATACTCATTTCCACCACGAAAAAGAATTTTTAAATAATAACCCCGATGTGCATTTAGAATTGGGCTTTAATGAGGAATTATCTCACCTTATTTATGCAGGGGCGGATATGATTGTTGTTCCCAGCAATTACGAACCCTGTGGTTTAACCCAGATGATTGGTTTAAAATACGGCACAGTACCCATTGTTCGTGGTGTTGGTGGGTTAGTAAATACGGTATTTGATCGAGATTACGACCAAAATTTACCACCAGAAAAACGCAATGGCTACGTATTTTATGACACAGATAATTATGCGCTTGAGTCTGCGATGAATCGAGCAATTGATTTGTGGTATGAATCGCCTGATGAGTTCCAGCAACTAGCGATTCAGGGGATGAAATATGACTACTCATGGAACATTCCGGGAGCAGAGTATCTCAAGATTTATGAGTGGATTAGACATCGTGGGTAAGCCAGCGTCATTAAATGACTTTCTCTGAGAAGCGGATTTATCTTGGGTTAATTTAATATAAATTCGATACTGTAGGGTGCGTTTCGTGATGGCGATCGCACCTTTACTAATTTATAAATCTTCAAATAATTTTTACTAGTTAAAGATTTGTTTCTTATTCTCTTAATTGTCTGGAAAGTCTAACGATGCAGCTTGAAGTTAACCAAGACTGTAGCTTGTTGCGTTAATAATTTTTCACATCTAGTGAAAGGTCAATATAATTCTCTGACTAATTGAATATCTCAAGATAGAGTTCAATCTTGTAAAACAAGCTATAGATCAAAATATCAACGTTCTCATAGCTTGATATTTTCATCATGTTTTAAGAGGTAACTATGCTCCACCACATTTCTATTTCTGTAAAAAATCCTCAGCACGTAGCTAATGTAATGGCAGAAATTATGCACGGTAAGGTAATGCCATTTTCACCAAATCCTGGTGGATATATGCTGCTGGTAGGAGATGAATTTGGCACAGGAATTGAGTTTTATCCATTGGGTAGCGAGCTTATTCCAGATAGATGGGAAGGACAAGCCGGATTTCAACTGAATGAACATCCCGCAAATTACACATCAGTTCATGCAGCAATTTCTGTTCCCCTTAACATAGAGGAAATCGAACGTATTGGCGCACGGGAAGGCTGGCGAGTGCTTCCTTGTAGCCGTGATGGTGCTTTTGATGTGGTGGAATTTTGGCTGGAAAACCGTTTGATGTTGGAACTCCTGACACCGGAGATGACAGCAAAGTATTTGGAAGCAACAAACCCAGAGAGATTAGAACAAAGAGCTAATTCTGTTGCAGGTGTTAATGTGCGTAGATAAACTTTTAAGCTGTTACACTCTAAAAGAGGGTAACAGCTAATATTTGATGCAGCAGATACTAAACCTTTTAGTTTGGCTATTACTGCTTGGAGATAAGCTTAAGTCATTTCCACAATTGCTGTAGATACGCCTGAATATCTGAGAAATTATTCCAGAGAATATAAGGTTTTTTGTGTTGGTCTAAATAGTGCGCTAGGCGATCGCGGGCAAATACAATAGAAGCTTGTAAGCCCATATTTAAGTCTGTGAGGGAGTCACCAATAGCAATTGTCTCATCAGCGGGATATTCAGCCATCACTTGCACTTTGGCGACTAATTCTGTACCACCTTCATAATCAGAATTCACCTTGAAGTAAGCACCACTACTATCTAGATCAACGGCGTGAATCGCGGCTACTCTTGGGACTATCTCACCTAAAACAACTTCTACCATTCCCCGCAACCCGCCAGACACCACAACCAAAGGGACACCTTGAAAATCCAGAAAATCTAGCAGTTCGCTAAAGCCTGGACGGATGAGTTGCGATCGCGTATATTCTAAAATTTCTCCATATTGTGCAGAGGGAATTGATTCTAAAATTTTCTTGACTCCCTCTCTTAGTGTTACCCGCTGTGCATACATTTCTGGTAGTAATTGTGCAGCAACTTCTGGTGCAAACTTTTTTAGCACCGCTACAAAGGTTTCTTCAACTGTGATTGTGCCATCAAAATCACAAAAAACAATTCTCTTCACAGCTTGAGCCTCTATCTAAAGTATGAACTTCTCTATACATATCGATAGATATATTTAGATCTGCATTTGTCACAAGTCATCCTATTAGCTTATGACTTGAGATCGATTAATAAATACAGATTTTCCATTAAAAGAATACAAGTACTAAATATTAGGAAATTAAAATAAAAATTTTGTATAGAGATTTACAAAAAAACACAATATCGTATGTTAAGTTTAATACTAATATAGCAAAAATCAAGCTATTAACTGGGTGAGATACTATTATGTTTTAATCAAAGATAAATCAAGTACTCATATATGTATACTAAGTAAGTTGCTAAAATCCAGATTTTATAAGCTATCAAGGGCTGAGAATAAATACTTGTAAATTTTGTAACCAAATATAAATACGATACTCAGATTTAGTTTCAAAGAATTGCAAACATAAACGTTAGCAAGTGCTATCTCAAATAGTTTGACAACTAAGTTACAAAATTAATTGCTCGACAAAACTGATCATGAATGCACTATCCATTACAAAGCTTGCTGTCCCAGATCGATTTTGGTACACAGGAGTTGGAAAAAAAGTCTTAATTGAGTTTGGTGGCGATCGCCCGAAAATTCTGCCAAAAGCTGGACATAGTTCAGGATTTGAAGCAACTGCCAGCTATACTGATCCCATAACAGGTAGACTTCGGTTATATAGCGATGGTCAACTAATCTTCAACGGGCAAACTCATCAAATTTTAGAAGATGGAGTTTGGGGTGCAAAAAGTTGGTCAGCGACACAAGCAGTGACCATTGTACCGACTCCTGATGGTAATCCTGACAGATTTTACATCTTTACAAACAACAACCAGGCGATATTCTACTCTATTGCAGATTTATCTAAAGGTATCAACGGCTCAGTTATTCTTTTGAACCGAAAACTCACAGGGAAACTCGAGAACCCAGGAGAAGCCCTTGGCGTTGCGCCGCATAGTAATGGTAAGGCTTTCTGGTTATTGATTTTCAACGGTAGAACCGAGATAAGGGCTTACTTAGTAGATAAAAGTGGTATCAATAGCAAATATGTTGCCTCATCAATTGTGTTCCCAGAAAATCGGCTGAACCCCTTAGTTGCTAAAAGAGTAAATAAAGGTTCAATTATTTTCAGCCCCAATTGGAACAAAGTCGCCTTGGGTGTAGCAGGATTGGGAATTGCGATCGCCAAAATTGACCGGACTACAGGTAAAATCAGCCACAGTGATTTTTTAATTCGTGGTTCCGCTGGTTATTCCTGCGCCTTCTCACCTGACAGTACAAAGTTGTATTACGCTAAAGGTGATTGGGAGTTTGGTCAGTGGAGTAAACATACTTTAGAAGGTTGGAATGCGACTCCACATCAAATGGATTTAGTCACCGAGATAGAAACCGAAATTGATACCCTAGCTATTGGTGATGTAACTGGCTATTCTGGGCCGAGGTTAGCACCTGACGGCAAAATCTACTGGACAGGCCAAGGTAAATCGTCCCTAGCTGTAGTAGAAAACCCCAACGCACCAGGATACGCTCTCCGATTCCACCCTGATGGTTTACCCTTGGGAAATGGTGTATTTGGTAGTTGGAACTTACCAACACAAACATTTAGTTTTTTGACATAATTCTTGGTCGAAACAGATAAGGATTCTCAATAGTTCACTGTGTCATGGTAGAGAAGTGTCTAGTTCTGCGATCGCCGTATAACTCAGGTTATAGTGGGATTTTCTTTCTGAAAAAGAACACCCCAGATACAGTGAAATGAAATATATTAAGCGTCACGTTAAATGGATTGAACTCATTGTCGAAGTTATTTTTTTAATAGTTTTATTTCTACTGGGACTCTTCCTAGAATATAAATTCGCGGCTTCCTTGTTCTGGCAATTTTACTTATTTATGGCTGTTTTAGCCCTAATCTTACTCTTGCCAATACACTTACAATCTCGGCGTAAACAAGAATTGTGGCTGTTCATTGGTTTCAATATCATTCTATTAACTCTACATTTTTTGACTCTCAATCCTGTAAAACCTTTCACCAAGTTTTATCTCGATGCTAAAAATGGGATGACAATTCAGGAGGTTCAAAGCTTATTTAACCAGCATTTTCCCCAAGGGGGAAGATTTCCTCAACCGGAATGGGCATTAAATGATGAACATAATGATGGTGTCTGGGCAAATCGTAACCCTAAAGAAAAAGGCTTTGTCGCTATACCCGACCAGAATTTAAATTACATTCTTGACCCAAACGATGGTGATTACAATGCGGAAATAGTGACTGTTTATTTCAAAGAGGGCAAAGTGGTAGGCGCTAAGTATTTGCCCGATTGATACTCAGTACTTAGTGATTATTCACCCACATAAGTGCCTAAAGCGCGAGCGCTTTGTACCAAATAACCGCCAGGGTCTACGGGTGAGGGACTTTTAGCCACTACATCTGCAATGGGAACAGCGACAACTTGACCATTTTGCCAAGCTACCATCTGGTCATATTTTTCTTGAGCGATTAAATCGACAGCAGCTTTGCCAAAGACTGTAGCTGTTAATCTGTCTAAAGCCGAAGGAATTCCACCGCGCTGAATGTGACCTAAAACCGAAACTCGCGTATCAACTTTATGACTAGTACATTGCGTAATTTGGTCAGCAATATATTGTCCCATCCCACATTTTAATGATGGGTATTTACCATTTACGTCTAAACTACAACTATTACCAAAATCTACTGTCATTGGAGAAATGCCTTCCGCAACCACCACAATGGCAAATTTTCGTCGCCAAGTATTTCGCAGTTCGTCAAGATGTTGACATAAACCGGGAATTGTGTATGTTAATTCCGGGATTAAAATTACATCTGCGCCGCCTGCGATACCTGCGTATAAAGCCAAATGTCCAGCTGTGCGCCCCATAACTTCGACAATCATCACGCGATCGTGGCTGGCGGCAGTAAATGTGAGACGATTGAGAGCATCGACAATTGTATTCACAGCCGAATCAAATCCGATCGCTCTTTCTGTTAAAGCAACGTCATTATCTATGGTTTTGGGGATGGTGATTAAATTCCAATTGCCCAGAGTAGCTAGTTGATGGATGATGTTCATACTGCCATCACCACCAATGGCAATCAAGGCATCTAATTTTAATTCTGCATAACTAGCAACCATCTCACTAGCATGGGCTAGGGTATCGCCTTTATTGATTGTCCCTAAAATAGTACCACCCATATTCAGCAGGGGATCAATACCGCGTAAATCCCAACCGTGAACACTGAGTGCGATCGCTTGTCGCTCTAATAAACCTTGTGTAGCATAGGGAATACCAACAACTTCCCAATTGTATGTGAGTGTGGCATGGCTCACAACTGCACGAATTACACAGTTTAATCCCGGACAGTCGCCGCCACTAGTCAAAATACCAATACGTTTTTTCATAGTCAATGGTCATTGGTCATTGGTCAAAAGGCAGAAGGCAGAAGAATGAAATTTCATACTTCATCTCATCCGTAATAATAAGACGGCTCATAAATTCGCCCCCATTCTGGTTTGTAAGTCTGCAAAGCCTTCATATATTGAGCGCGTTCAAAGGCGTTAGGATTAGGACAATTTTTCTGGCTCATGCTTCCTTGCAATTGCTGGACGGATTCATATTCGTGTTTTTCCATCCATTGGCGCATTTCTTCTTCAATACAGCGGATGTGATTAATGCCTTGACGCAGCAGTACAGAACACAACATGGTAATATTTGCCCCAACCATCAGCATTTTTAAGACATCGTGAGCGTTATGAATCCCACTAGTTGCAGCTAAGTCGGCATTGATGCGATCGTAGAGAATAGCAATCCAGCGCAGAGGTAAGCGGATATCTTGGGGAGTGCTTAACAGTACATTTGGTTGGACTTCTAAGGTTTCGAGGTTGATATCTGGTTGATAAAATCGGTTGAACAACACCAAAGCATCAGCCCCAGCCTGATCTATACGCTTGGCCATATTTGCCATATTGGTAAAATATGGACTCAATTTGACTGCAATAGGAATATTTACAGAAGATTTGACTTTATGCACCATGTTTGCATAACCTTGCTCTATTTCTTCGGCTGTTACTTTTGTGTCAGTTTGAACGTAATAAGTATTTAATTCTAGTGCTGATGCACCTGCTTGTTCTACAAGTCTGGCGTAGTCAGTCCATCCACTCAATGAAGAACCATTCAAGCTGGCAATAATGGGGATATCTACCCTTTCCTTGGCGTGGCGAATTAGTTCTAAATATTCTTCTGGGCCGATGCGAAATCTATCTGGTTCGGGAAAATAAGTCAAAGATTCAGCAAAGCTTTCTGTGCCATAAGTTAAGTGATGGTGCAGTTCGTAGCTTTCCATGATTAACTGTTCTTCAAACAGTGAGTGCATAACTACTGCACCCGCGCCAGCATCTTCCATCCGTTGAAGATTATCAATCTCTTCAGTTAATGGCGATGATGAGGGGACAAGAGGCGATCGCAATTGCATCCCCATGTATGTTGTAGTTAAATCCATATAACTTTATTCCTAAATAGCTGAGAGATGTGGAGTAAAGCGATTTCTTAGAACCCCTCTCCCCAAAGCGGAGAGAGGCTTTGAATCTTGCTACCCTTCCCTTGCAGGGAAGGGGTTGGGGGTTAGGTTTGAGAGAAAGTTGTATACGGAGTGAAGTATAAAGTAGGAATTTTCACACTTCAGACTTCATACTTGCTAAGTATTGATACATTTGCCATCGAGTATTTACATCGACTTGCGCTTCTTGGAGTAATTGCTTCGCCGCTTCTGGGTTAATTTTGGTCAACATTTTGAAGCGGTTTTCTAAATACATCGATTGTTCTAGCGGTAGTTTTGGTGTGCGTGAATCTAGTTGTAAGGGATTTTCGCCAATGTTGCGGAGTTCGGGGTTATAGCGATACAGTATCCATCTGCCTGAGTCAACAGCGGCTTTTTGATTTTGCATAGCTGTACTCAAGTCGATGCCATGAGCAATGCAATGACTGTAGGCGATAATTAACGATGTTCCCGGATAAGCCTCGGCTTCTAAAAATGCTTTGAGTGTATGTTCATCTTTTGCACCCATTGCCACACTCGCAACGTAGACGTTCCCGTATGTCATGGTGATTAAACCTAAGTCTTTTTTAGCTGAAGGCTTACCACCAGAAGCAAATTTGGCGACAGCTGCTTTCGGGGTGGATTTGGACATCTGCCCGCCTGTGTTGGAATACACTTCGGTATCGAGAACCAAAATATTCACATTTTGATTACTAGCTAAAACGTGATCTAGTCCACCAAAGCCGATATCATAAGCCCAACCATCACCGCCAATAATCCAGACGCTCTTTTTCACGAGGTAGTCGGCAATACTCAGCAGTTCCTTGGCTTTGGGATGATTAAGTGTTTCTAGCTTTTGCTTGAGAATAGCAATGCGATCGCGTTGTTCGCAAATATCAGCTTCATCTTTCTGCACCGCATTCAAAATACTATTTGTAAGTTCTTCGCCTACCACTGGTGCAAGTAAAGTCAGCAATTCGGCGGCGAATTGGGCTTGTTTATCAATGGAAATGCGAAAACCTAAACCAAATTCAGCGTTATCTTCAAATAAACTGTTAGACCAAGCAGGTCCGCGTCCTTCAGCGTTATGCGTCCAAGGTGTTGTCGGTAAGTTACCGCCATAAATTGAAGAACAACCTGTGGCGTTCGCTACCACCATGCGATCGCCAAACAACTGTGTTGCTAATTTAATATAAGGAGTTTCCCCGCAACCGCCGCAAGCACCAGAAAATTCAAATAGCGGTTCTTGCATTTGCTGTTGGTTGATATGATTTAGCTTCAAGTTGCGTCTATCAGGGTTGGGAAGATTCAAAAAGAACTCCCAATTTTGCCGTTCAGCTTCTCGCAATGGACGCTGAGGTTCCATATTGATGGCTTTTTTGCGCGTTTCGGTTTTATTCTTCGCCGGACATACATCAACACAAATACCGCAACCTGTACAATCTTCTGCTGCTACTTGGATGGTATATTTTAACCCGTGCCAATCATGGTCTTTGGCATTGGTACTCTTAAAAGTTGGCGGTGCATTTTCTAGTTGCTGCGGTTCGTAAACCTTGCTGCGGATAACGCTATGGGGACATACCATCACACATTTACCACACTGTACGCAGACATCTGTGTCCCATACAGGAATTTCTTGGGTAATGTTGCGTTTTTCCCATTTTGCTGTTCCAGTGGGATAAGTCCCATCTACAGGTAACGCACTCACAGGTAAATCATCGCCACATTTAGCAATCATTTTACCCAACACTTCTCGCACAAAATTTGGTGCCGTATCAGGTACAGGCTGGCGTAGTTCAATGTGACTATCTACACTTGTAGGAACTTTAACTTGATAGAGGTTCTCTAAGGTTTGGTCTACGGCATTGAGGTTCATTTGCACGATTTCGTTGCCCTTTTTACCGTAGGATTTGGTAACAGATTGCTTAATTTGAGCGATCGCTTCTTCTCCTGGTAGCACACCAGACAAAGCAAAAAAGCATACTTGCATAACCGTATTTATTCTGCCACCCATCCCCGCTTCGCGGGCAACTTTATAAGCATTAATTACATAAAATTTGAGTTGTTTCTCAATAATTTGTGTTTGGACTAATCTTGGTAATTTCTGCCAAACATCCTCTAAGCTATAAGGACTATTTAATAAGAAAGTACCACCAGGGATAATATGCGCCAACATATCAAACTGTTCTAAAAATCCCCATTGGTGACAAGCGACAAAGTTGGCTTGGCTAATTAAATAAGTAGAGTGAATAGGTTGAGAACCGAAACGCAGATGCGAAACCGTCACCGAACCAGATTTTTTTGAGTCGTAGACAAAATAACCTTGGGCGTAATTATCAGTTTCCTCGCCAATAATTTTGATGGAGTTTTTATTTGCACCCACAGTTCCATCGGAACCTAAGCCGTAAAAAATTGCGCGGACTATATTATCTGGTTCGATGTTAAATTCAAGGTCATAATCTAAGCTGGTGTGAGTGACATCATCGTTAATGCCGATGGTGAAATGATTTTTAGGTGTAGTCTCAGCCAAATTATCAAACACAGCTTTAATCATCGCTGGTGTAAATTCTTTGGAAGATAAGCCATATCTCCCCCCCACTACTTGAGGTAATTCTTTCCCTACACCCCAAACTTCATGCAAAGCTGTAACAACATCCAGATAAAGTGGTTCACCTAATGCGCCTGGTTCTTTAGTTCGGTCTAAAACGGCAATACTGCGGGTAGTTGGGGGTAAAACATTAACAAATCTTTGACTATCAAAAGGACGATAAAGCCGCACTTTGACTACGCCGACTTTTTCACCACGGGCATTGAGATAATCTACTGTTTCTTGGACGGCTTCGCAACCAGAACCCATAATAACGATGATTCTTTCGGCGATGGAGTCGCCATAATATTCAAATAATTGGTATTGTCGCCTTGTCATTTGGGCGAACTCATCCATCACTTTTTGGGTGATTTCAGGACAACCATCATAGTAAGAATTAACTGTTTCCCTAGCTTGAAAATAAACATCAGGGTTTTGGGCTGTACCCCGTAACACTGGTTTATCGGGAGTCAGGGCGCGGGAAAGATGGGCAAAAACTAATTCATTGGGGATGAACGTGCGTAAATCATCCTCATTTAATAGTTCTAATTTATTAACTTCGTGGGAAGTACGAAAACCATCAAAGAAATGTAAAAAAGGGATGCGCGATTCTAAACTTGCTCTAGTAGAAATTAAAGCAAAATCATGGGCTTCTTGCACAGAGGCGGCGCATAACATAGCAAAACCAGTACCACGGGTTGCCATAACATCACTATGGTCGCCAAAAATTGAGAGACCTTGGGCGGCGAGCGATCGCGCGGCAATATGAAATACTGTAGGTGTGAGTTCTCCCGCAATTTTGTACATATTCGGGATCATCAACAATAATCCCTGGGATGCGGTGAATGTGGTTGTCAGAGAACCCGTTTGCAACGCCCCATGTACAGCACCAGCCACACCGCCTTCACTCTGCATCTGCACTACCTTTGGTACAGTTCCCCAAATATTGAGCTTGCTTTCACTAGTCCAAGCATCAGCCCATTCAGCCATCGGCGACGAAGGTGTAATGGGATAAATTGCTATGACTTCATTTAGTCGATAGACAACTTGGGCGACAGCCTCATTACCATCTATGGTTGCAAAGGTTCTCTTGTTCATTGTTCTGCATTCCCCTGAGTTAAAAGAAAGTGCTGAGTAAAAATACTAGTTCCTAGAGCATCGATTCACTAATCAAAAACCTAACCCCCAGCCCCCTTTCCTACTAGGAAAGGGAGTAGCTCAACACCCGTCTCCGATACAGAGAAGGTTATAGGGAGAAGTTCTTTCAGAATTACTGAATTGGTGTTCTAGTACATATCGGCGAAAATAAAACATTGATTCATTTCAAACTTCCGCCTTTTTGTACTAGCCTGTCTTTCTTCTAGACTTTGCTGTTTCTAACTTGAAGTTAGAACAGAAATTTGAGGAACTTGTGAGGACAATATACAAGGGATAGTATGTAGTGATTTCTGGTTTAATTTGCACATTTGAGAACCACTATCGAGTCAGGCTTTAACCAATATCTTCAAAATATGCGTCTTGGATATGAGAATTTTTGCTTCGTCCTAACAATATTTAGTGTAATAGATTATACAAAAATATTATAGTTGCTTCTAAACATCCTATTTTTAAGATAGACTCTCAATTCCTCGACTTTACATCAATTTGCTGATTGTAGCTGGGTGTGAAAATTAAGCCGCTTCTTGGGCATACTAGCTTTACAGCGTTAAATTATACTGCGAGGTAAGTAGAAATGGTAGACAAAAATTTTACTCCCGTCATCCCTGGATATGAAATTAGTTAGAAGAATAGACATAAAGTCTTTTCCCAATTTTGGAAATAATTTAAGCATCGTTAACGTTATTTACTGTTCACATAGCAATACTATCCAGACACAACTTGTAGAACACGGCTCATGAAAGGTATAAATTCACTTTCTCTGACACAAAAATCTCCAGTCATTCTAGTAGCTGATGATGATCCAGTTATCCGAGTGACATTGCGACGAATTATGGAAAATGAAGGCTATCAGGTGGTTGAAGTTTCTAATGGTAAGCAATGTTTAGATGCTTATGAAACTGTTAAGCCAGATATCATTTTACTAGATGCTATCATGCCTGTGATGGATGGTTTTACATGTTGTCAACAGTTATTGCAAATTAACAGAAATAAGTTGAAATCAGCCCTTACAAAGTTTAATACTGATTTAGAAATACATGATATTTTAATTTCTAAACTTTGGAAACATACTCCAATATTAATGATTACGAATCTAGATGATGAGGATTCTATTAATCGTGCCTTTGATGTCGGTGTAATCAATTTTATTAGCAAGCCGATTCAACTAACAGTATTACGTCGACAGTTGCGACAATTACTTAAACAAGCCCAAGTTTATAAACAACTAGAGGCGGCCAATCAGGCTTTACAGGAATTAGCAAACGTAGATAGTTTAACTGGTTTGGCTAATCGTCGTCGTTTTGATGACTACCTCAATACTCAGTGGATTAATTTAGCTCAACAAGAGTCTCCTTTATCTTTGATTCTCTGTGACATTGACTTTTTTAAATTTTATAACGACAAATATGGCCATCCTGTAGGAGATATTTGTTTACAGAAAGTAGGTAATGCGTTACACTCTACAGTTCAAAAATATCAAGATTTAGTAGCCCGTTATGGTGGAGAAGAATTCGCAGTTATTATGCCAAATACCCATGCGGCTGGGGCTGTTCATATTGCCCATTTAATACAATCTGAAGTCAGAGACTTACAAATTATTCATGACGGGTCTTTAATTAGTCAATATGTTAGTTTAAGCTTAGGAGTAGCAACTGTTATTCCTACGTGGGAATCTTCGCCTCTAGATTTAATTGTGGATGCAGATAAGGCACTTTACCAAGCAAAAGAAGCAGGACGTAATCGCATTGTTTCAAATATTAAAATGATGGTTTAAAATCTCAGTTATTATTCAGCTAATACAAAGCATTCACTCATTACATCTGTCACCTGTCACATATACCCTACGATATACTGCACAATAAATGTAGTTCGTTGTGGTGACTACCAACAAATGCCAACTACACTTGCAGACGCGCAAAATTTAGTTTCTGACCTCATCTCCCGCTACTCATCCCGTGTAGATTATTTGATGATTCGCCTAGAGGAAGCAGAAGGGACTGATATCTTGTTGCGTGGCGACAAGGTAGAAACCCTGAGTGAAGGTATTTCTATTGGTGGACATATTCGCGCTTGTTATAAAGGTGGTTGGGGTTTAAGCAGTTTTAACCAGCTTTCTACTATTAAAGAACGGATTGAAGAAGCGATCGCAGCTGCTTTGATGGTGGGTGATGAAGAAACTTTACTAGCTCCCATTGATCCAGTGCAAGCCATCTGTCAACTACCGCTAACGGGGACAGATCCGCGTAAAATTAGCTTATCGCAGAAAAAAGAATTGTGCGATCGCTACACGCAACTATTAAAAAGTGTTGACCCTCAAATTACTACAACTTCTGTCCGTTACGGTGACAGCGCCCAAAGAATCATTATTGCCACCTCCGAAGGTACACTGATTGAACAATCTTGGGTAGATATGGAAATGCGCTTTGCAGCGACTGCAAGAAATGGCGAAACTGTCCAAACTGGAAGGGAAACTACTGGTTCTCGCAAAGCCTACGAAGATTTAATTAATTTAGATGAACAAGTAAAAAGTTCGGCTCAAAGGGCGGTTGCGGCTTTATCTCTCCCATCAGTTAAAGGTAATACCTACACCGTAGTTATTGATCCCATCCTTACAGGTTTATTTGTTCATGAAGCTTTTGGTCATCTTTCTGAAGCAGATATGGCTTACGAAAATCCCGACTTACTAGAAGTTATGACCATCGGACGGCGGTTTGGGCCAAAAGAACTGCAAATTTTTGATGGTGCAGCCCCAGAAGGACATCGCGGAAGTTATTTTTATGATGATGAAGGGACACCCGCTACTACCACCCAACTCATCCAAGATGGAATTTTAGTTGGTCGGTTACATTCACGGGAAACCGCAGGTAAATTAGACGAAGCCCCCACAGGTAACGCCCGTTGTCTTAATTATCACTTCAGCCCCATTGTCCGTATGACCAATACCTGGATAGAACCGGGTAAAACTCCAGTTGCAGACTTATTTACAGATATCAAAGAAGGCGTTTATGCTCGTAACTGGCTAGGCGGGATGACTAATGGCGAAATGTTTACCTTTAGCGCCGGGGAAGCATGGATGATTAGAAACGGTAAAATTGCTGAACCCGTTAAAGATGTGACACTTTCGGGTAATGTTTTTCAAACCCTGGCTGATATTGAAGCAATTGGTGATGACTTCTACTGGGATGAGTCTGGTGGTTGCGGTAAAGGTGGACAAAATGGTTTACCTGTAGGTTGCGGTGGCCCCAGTCTGCGAATTAGAGATGTAGTTGTCGGTGGAGAAACCTAGGTAATTTGTAATTCGTAATTTGTAATTTGTAATTAGCAACTACGAGTTATCAATTACGAATTATCTATGACTTTTTTGAGTAAAGCCATCCACATATCTGGCGGATCAGCATAATAATCTATTTCTTCAACTTGATATTTAGTTAATTCAGCACCACGCCGCAAAATAATATAATCACAAGGCTGAATACCTTTGCCAACCCCTGTCATTTGTCCTTCTAGACCTTGATTGATTGACTCAAATACGTAATCTCTGCCTTTAACAAATTGACTGTAGTCATGTGTTTTGTACTTTTGGGCAGTCTCATTTGTGGGAATAATTAATAGCGGCAACCAATTAAAAAAATTGAAACTTAAATTCATGGCTTTTTTGATACAAATTTAATATTTTGTCAAAGTTGTTTCTATAAAACAGAGCAATAATATCATTTCCAAGTTAATTAGTTATGATTCGGGCATCTGTGTAAAAATCGGCAAACTATCTTTACCCTATACCCAACAATAATTTTATAAGCGATATTCAGAATTGATTCAAGTTTTTTGTAGACCTAATTCTGAATTTTGATTGTTTAATTTTTATCTCAAAATTATATCTGTGTTGCCGATGATGCCAAGCAGATTATTCTTAAACTATTGACTTTCTTGTTTTAAACTCCAAAGCTACTCATTTACTACATAAAATACAGGAGTATAAACCACAGTGTCCACAGTAAATTTACTAAAGTAATAATTTAGAATTATTAAGGTATAAATCTTGTTTACCTGACTTTAAATTGTTGATGAATATACAAATTTCAAATTACTTTGGAGGGTAATTTATATGAATTCTTGTATACATTTATTCCTAAACAACTTCAGCTTTGTTTAAAGCAACATCTACCTGAAGTAGCAGTGATTGTAAGGTAGAAGAGTTATCTAATACAACATCTGCCAGAGATATCTTTTCGGCTAAAGGTAATTGGCTGGTAATTCTTGCTTGTGCTTGTTCTGGATGAAGATGATTTCTCTGGATTAATCTTTGCAACTGTTCTGCTTCTGAACAACTGACTACCCAAATTTCTGTAACTAAATGTGTCATGTGGGCTTCAAACAAAAGTGGAATAACTAACACCAGAGTTTCCGCAGTGGATGTAGCAATTGCTTGTAGAAAACAGTTTTTGACATAAGGGTGAATCAAATCTTCTACCCATTGGCGTTCTTGTTGATTTTGAAAGATAATTTCTCCTAGTTGCTGACGGTTGAGATTACCATCAGGAAGTAATATTTGTTCACCGTAACGTTGAGCGATCGCCTGTAAAATAGGTGAACCAATAGAAACTGCATCTCTAGCATAAATATCCGCATCAAAAATCGGCAGGTGATAAGCACTGGCTAAATAATTAGCAACGGTGGTTTTACCTGTAGCAATTCCTCCAGTTAAGCCGATGATGCGTTTGGTCATTGGTCAATAGTTAAAAGTGCTGTTAGCGGTAGCGGGGCGTTTAGCCCGTGCTGAGTAGTAGTATATTCTTCCCCTGGACTTCACACTTCATACTTTTTCACCAAGGCTTGAGTTAGCCCATCTAAGGTATATTCTTCAGCCTCAACATCTACCCGTCCGAATAAAGCATGACAAGTTTTAGAAGTTTGGGGGCCAATGGAAGCAATGCAAACATCCTGTAAATTGACAACAGAGTGATTAGCAAATGTGTTGTCTATAATTTGACAGAAAAATTGTACAGTTTTAGAACTCGCAAAGGTAATAATATCTACTTGATGATTTTGTAAAGCTAATTTGGCTGATTCTGGAATACTATTGGGACAGCAAGATTGATATGCTGCAACTTCAACAACTTCTGCGCCCTTGGCTGTTAATTCTTTGACTAAAATTTCTCGACCACCAGTTTCGACCCTGGGGAATAAAATCTTTTTACCTGACAAAGCTTCGGGAAAATGTTCTACTAAAGAATCTGCGACAAAGTTAGGGGGAATAAAATCTGGTTTTAGGGCTTGTTGTCTGAGACATTGGGCTGTTTTTTCGCCAACAACTGCAATTTTCACATTAGCTAAAGCGCGAGAATCTTGACCCAAGGCTGTTAATCTGGCAAAAAAGTATTCAATACCGTTGGTTGAAGTGAGAATTAACCAGTGGAAGTCAGATAAACTAGCGATCGCACAATCTAAATCTGTCCAACTAGAAGGCGGGCCGATTTCTAATGTGGGCATTTCAATGACTTTAGCACCAACCGCCTGGAGGAGATCGCTAAATTCGCTCGACTGTCCCACAGAACGAGTAACTAAGATAGTTTTTCCAGCGAGGGGGAGGTGGTTGGACATAGTGGCGCGACTAGGAATAATTGCTGTAGTGGAATCCTCAGAATTTATTGTCTCAGATTGTAAGTACTGCCGTAGACCAACAACTTCACCAATGACAATTACCACTGGCGAGAGTGATAACCCTGCGGTTTTTTCTAAAATATTGTTGAGTTGACCAGTCCAAATTTCTTGATTTGGCGTTCCCGCCCAACGGATAATCGCAATGGGAGTGAGAGGCGATCGCTTCCGCCGCAACAATTGATGTAAAATCTCTGGTAGATTCTGCCCACCCATCAAAATTACTAGCGTCTCTAACCTTGACAGCGCCTCCCAGTCCAAAGCATCTGGTTCGTGGGCGGTAAACACAGCAAAACATCGACTCATCACCGGGTCTGTCAAAGGAATTCCCGCAAACAACGGTGCTGCTAAAGCCGAAGAAATTCCTGGTATTACTTCAAACTCACAACCAGCAGCTTTCAAGGCTGCAATTTCAGCAGTACAGCGGCCAAAAATAAACGGGTCGCCTGATTTTAACCGGACAACTTGTTGACCCGCTTGACAGTGCTGTACTAATAATTTGTTAATTTCCCCTTGGGGTGTACTGGGTTTACCACCACGTTTACCCACATCTAACTTCAAACAATTTGCTGGTACACACTGTAATAATTGCTCATCTACCAGAGCATCGTAGACCAATACCTCAGCCACAGCCAAGAGATGATAAGCCTTAACTGTCAAGTACGCCACATCTCCCGGCCCTGCACCTACGAGGTAAACTTTGCCCTGGTGTTTAGTCATGATCTGAGATTAATGCGATCGCGCAACAAAATTTCATCACATCAGTCAAGTTAATCTTCCATAAATTAGTGAGCTTAGAATAATTTTATAAATCTCTATTACTTTGGCAAATGCAAAATCCTGAACCCTCAAGAAATAACCTTACTATTTACATAAGGTTTTGTTAAGCAACACCACTTCTCATTTGGTTTTGTGCTTTACAGCAATTTATTCAAGCTATCCGCAATGAAAGAGCTTAAAAAAGAGTATGGTCGCTAATCGGTCAACTCAGGTAAAGTTTTTAGACTACGGAGTGAAATTACCATCAATCAACTAGAGAAGGCTTCTTCAAGAACTAAAGCTCTGTATTTCAAATCAACTACAGCTTTATAAGCAGCAGAATTGTGATATTTTCTATATGGTGAAGATTTTCCACGCTGAAGCTCAAATAAAACAGCTTCTTCCCAAGACTTTTGCTGATATGAAGTGAGTACATTCTTAGGTAATCCCTCAAAACGCAACATATATGGAGGGCTACCAACTTCTCCACGACGGAGATGAAATCGCCATAACTCACATCTTGCACCTGGAAATAGTA